>VAZZ01000386.1 GCA_005884715.1 Alphaproteobacteria bacterium
ACCAATATTTCCTCGCTACCAGTACTGAATGTTGTCTTTACTCAGTTCAGTAAAGGGGCTCGCAGTCGATGAATTCATGAGACGGCAAAATTCGACGGATCGCCAAATGGATCATGGAGGTAGCGATGGCCAAAGGCCAGATGAGAAGTAACAGAGAAGCCAAGAAGCCCAAGAAGCAAAAGCCGGCGCCGGCACCGGCGCCTTCGGGCTTCTCAAATCCGACGACAAAAACGGGTCCCATCCAGTACACAAAGCGGCAGAAATAGGCGGGAGCGCCGGGATTTCGGTTGTAAATCAGCCGGCGAACCCCCATCTACGCATTCAGCGCGACGCTTGTGGACGCGGGGGCGTCCAAAGCTTTTGTGAGCAATATTGAGCAGAGCCGCTGTTCTGTCTGGCGGTAGAATTTTCAACGGCGCGTGGAGTGGTACAACCTCTGAGTTTCGCTCAGGGGTCGAGTTCCTTTTGCGGCCTTTTTTGGAGGAAACCACAATGAACAAAGACCAGGTTATTGGATCGGCGACGGAAGCCAAAGGCGCTGTCAAGGAGGTGGCTGGCAAAGCGATCAGCGATACCAAGCTGGAATCTGCCGGCATGATCGACAGGCTTTGGGGGCGAATCCAGAGGATCTTCGGCGGTCTCCTTGGCAGCGCGCGGTTCTTTTAGCGATCGTCGATTGACGTCGGCTGGCACACCGCAGGCTTTGAAGCTTTCTCTTCCCTTTTGAAAGATGTTTGATGGAAACACAATCGGCATCGCATGCCAAAATAGCGCTCATCGGAAACTATTTGCCCCGTCGCTGTGGGATCGCGACTTTCACACACGATCTGCATCGTGCGCTCCTGATGTCGAAGCCCGATCTCGAGGCCTATGTCGTGGCCATGACGGATCATGGCCGCGCCTATGACTATCCGGCGGTCGTGCGGTTTCAGATCCAGGACCAGACCGTCGATGATTATGTGCGGGCTGCCGAATTCCTGAATCAGGCACGCTTCGATGCCGTTTCCCTCCAGCATGAATTCGGAATATTCGGCGGTGAAGCGGGCGGCCATATCATCGAGCTGCTTTCGCGCCTTCACATGCCCGTCGTCACCACGCTTCACACCGTGCTGCCGGCGCCCTCACTGGTCCAGCGCGACGTCATGCGCGGCATCATCGATGCATCCGCGAAAGTGGTGGTCATGGCCGAGAAGGGACGCGAACTCCTTCGCAATGTCTATGGCATGCCGTCAGAGCGGATCGAGGTGATACCGCATGGAATTCCCGATGTTGCCTTTCACGATACGTATTTCGCCAAGGCGAAGCTCGGCTTCAGCGGCAAGCCCGTCATACTGACCTTTGGTCTGCTTTCCCCGAACAAGGGCATCGAGATCATGATCGATGCCATGCCGGGAATCCTCGAATCATGTCCGGATGCCGTCTATGTGGTTCTCGGCGCAACGCATCCCAATTTGGTGCAGCAGCAGGGCGAGGCCTATCGCGAGCGCCTGGCAACCCGGGCACGCGACCTCGGCATCGATGATCATGTCGTGTTCATTGACCAGTTCGTCGACCAGCCGACGCTGCTGGAATACATCTCGATGTGCGACGTCTATGTCACCCCCTATCTCAACGAAGCTCAGATGACGTCCGGCACGCTGGCTTACAGCTACGGCTCAGGAAAGGCCGTCGTCTCGACACCCTACTGGCACGCCCAGGAACTGTTGGCCGAAGGACGAGGCATCCTCGTCCCATTCGCCGATGCGAAAGCCATTGGTGCTGCGGTGGCCGGTGCGATGCGCAAGCGTGCCTATGCGACCAGCCGGCTGATGACATGGGCGCAGACCGCGAAGCGCTACCGCATCGTTCTCGATGAGGCACGCACGATTGGTCCGCCGGCCAGATCGTCACGCGTCGAGCAGGAAACTCTCTGGCGTGCAGGATATCCCGTGCCTGAGATATCGCTCGGACATTTCCTGTCCATGTGCGACAGCACCGGCTTGCTGCAGCACGCCGTTCACTGCGTGCCTGATCGCTCGCACGGCTATTGCGTCGATGACAATGCGCGCGCTTTGATTTTTGCATCGCGGCTCGGAAGCCTTGGCGAACGTCACTTG
>VAZZ01000389.1 GCA_005884715.1 Alphaproteobacteria bacterium
AGGACCTGCTCAATGTGAATCCACGCGCCAAGATCGAGCAGATCACCATGGTGCGCTGCGGCTATGGCTCCAATATCGAGCTCTTCCAACATACCTCGCCCGATCAGAAGGATGCGAGGCCGAAGAACAGCGATATCGGCGGCTATCACATCGCCTTCTATGTCGATGATATCAAGGCGGCGGCCGATTATCTCAAGGCCAATAAGGTGCGCACCATGATGGGACCACTGCCGGTCGATCAGGGGCCGGCCGCCGGCCAGTCGATCCTCTATTTCATGGCGCCCTGGGGGCTGCAATTCGAGGCCATCAGCTATCCCAAGGGGATGGCGTATGAAAAGGAAGGCGGCACGGTATTGTGGTCGCCCAGGGATCCGGCGAAATAGCCGGACCGGAGAGTGAATGATGCGGATCAAGGTGATTGGCGGCGGCCCCGGCGGCCTCTATTTCGCCCTTCTCACCAAGAAGGCGAAACCGCAATGGGACATCGAGGTCATCGAGCAGAATCGGGATGACGACACTTTCGGCTTCGGTGTCGTCTTCTCCGACGACACGCTCGGTGAATTCCTCTCGCATGATGCCAAGTCCTATGAGCGTATCCGCGACAGGTTTGCCTATTGGGACGATGTGGCGATCCACTACAAGGATAATGAGATCCGCTGTGGCGGCAATGGTTTCTGCGGCCTGTCGCGCATGACCCTGCTCCAGCTTCTGCATGAACGCTGCCGCGAGGAAGGCGTCTCTCTCACCTTCAGTCGCCGCATCGATCCGGAAGAAATTGAACAACTGTGCTCATCGTCCGATATCGTGGTGGCGGCCGATGGCATCAATTCGGTGATCCGCGAGCATTATAGGGATCATTTCAAGCCGGCCGTGGTGCTGAAGGCCAATCGTTTCTGCTGGATGGGCTCGACGCGCCCGATGGGCGAATTCAATTACTTCTTCAAGCAGACGCCCCATGGCGTCATCTGCGCGCACACCTATCAATATGAAGAAGGCAAGTCGACCTGGGTCTTCGAGATGGACGAGGCCTGCTGGCAGGGCCACGGCTTCAAGGAAACCGATGAAGAAGACTCGAAGGCGAAGCTCGAAGCGCTCTACGCCCACGAGCTCGAGGGCCATCCGCTCCTGCTCAATTGTTCGTATTGGCGCCGCTTCCCGCGCATCTTCTGCGAGACCTGGCATCACAAGAACATCGTCCTCCTGGGCGATGCCAAGGCGTCGGCGCATTTTTCCATCGGTTCGGGCACCAAGCTCGCAATGGAATGCGCCATAGCGCTGTCCTGCGCGGTGGTGGATCACGCCGGATCGAGCGTCAAAGAGGCCTTCGCCGCCTATGACGGGGCGCGACGCATCCCCTGCCAGATCGTCCAGCACAATGCCGATGTGTCGCTTTCCTGGTTCGAGCATATGAAGCGCTCCTTCGACATGGAGCCGATGCAATTCGCCATGGTGGTCATGTGCCGGGCCAAAACCATTACCTACGACAATCTCCTGATCCGCGATCCGGACTTCGTCGCCAGGGCCGATACCGAATGGTATGAACGCTACTACCGCGAGACTGGCTATGACTACCGCTCATCGCGCCCCACACCGATGTTCACCAAATTCCGCCTGCGCGGCATGGAGGTGGCGAACCGGGTGGTGATGTCGCCGATGGCGCAATATTCCGCCGACCCGCAAGGCAATCTCACCGACTGGCATTTCGTGCATTACTGCTCGCATGCTCTGGGCGGCATGGGTCTCATTTTCGCCGAGATGACCTGCCCGTCGCCCGATGCGCGGATCACGCCCGGCTGCACCGGCCTGTGGACGGACGCTCACGAAGCGCAATGGAAGCGCATCGTCGATTTCGTGCATTCATCTTCGGAAGCAAAGATCTGCATGCAGCTGGGCCATGCCGGGCGGAAGGGCTCCACTCAACTCGGCTGGGAAGATCCCGATCATCCACTCCGCGAAGAGGGCGACAACTGGCCGCTCGTCTCGGCATCCCCCATTCCCTATTTCGACAAGATCAGCGCTTCTCCGGCCGAGCTCGACCGCGCCGGGATGGAGCGCATCAAGGCTGAGTTCGTTTCGGCGGCGGAGCGCTCGGCCCGTGCCGGCTTCGACATGCTCGAGCTCCATTGCGCTCATGGCTATCTCTTCGGCTCCTTCATCTCACCGCTCACCAATCAGCGCAGCGATGAATATGGCGGCGAAATCAAGAACCGGCTGCGCTATCCGCTCGAAGTGTTCGCGGCGATGCGCGCGGCATGGCCTGAGGAACGACCGATGTCGGTGCGCATCTCGGCTTCAGACTGGAGGGAGGACGGCATCGGCGAGGCAGATCTTTTCGTCATCGCCGAGAGTTTTCGCGAAGCGGGCTGCGATCTGATCGATGTGTCGGCCGGCCAGACGGTGCCCGACCAGAAGCCTATTTATGGGCGCATGTATCAGGTGCCCTTCGCCGAGGCGATCCGCAATGTGCCGAAAATGGCGACCATGGCGGTGGGCGCGATCACGGAAGCCGCGCAAATCAACACGATCCTCCACACGAGGCGCGCCGATCTCGTCGCTCTGGCCAGGCCGCATCTGTGGAATCCCTATTTCGCCCATCAGGCGCAGGCCTGGTACGGCGCAAGGGAACAGTCGTGGCCGAACCAATATCTGCCCGGGCGCAATCAGGCATTCCGCGAACAGGCGCGCATCCGGCAGAAGCAAACGGAATTGCAGATCAAGGCGCGGCCGAAACGTCATGCGCTGAAAGATGGGAATGCGTGACATGAACGATGTCAAGAAACATCCGGCCGCAACGCCGCTCCACCGCATCCTGCAGCCGCCGCATTGGCCGAGGCCCAAGGGCTATGCCAATGGCATATTGGCGCAAGGCCGCATGGTCCTCACCGGCGGGCTTGTCGGGTGGAATGAGGAAGGCATCTTCCCGGATGGCTTCGTGCCGCAAGTGCGCCAGACGCTCATCAACATCAAGGCGGTTCTAAAGGAAGCGGGCGCCGGTCCTGAACATCTGGTGCGCCTGACCTGGTATGTCACCTCGATCGAGGATTATCTGGGCGATCCCAAGGGACTGGGTGCGGCCTATCGCGAGATTATCGGCCAGCATTATCCGGCCATGGCGACGGTCGAGGTCACACGCCTCGTCGAAGCCAAGGCGCTGGTCGAGATCGAGGCGACGGCGGTTATTCCCTAAAGCGAGATGACTTTAAGTAGATCGCCCGGATGGCCGGGCTTAACCCGGTCATGGAGGCGGCCATCCAGGGATGACGACCGCTACAAACGCTCACACGGCTTTTTGTCTAGCTAGCGAGTAGCGGCTAGAATCATATCAGCGCCCTTCTCGCCGATCATGATGGTGGGGGCGTTGGTGTTGGCTCCCACCAACTTGGGCATGATTGAGGCGTCGATAATCCGTAGGCCACACAGGCCATGCACTCGCAGTTGTGGGTCAACAACTGCCATTTCATCGGTTCCCATCTTGCAGGTGCCGACGGGGTGATAATGGGACGAAATGAAGCGCGACATGTAGCTGTCGATCTCGTCGTCTGATGTGCAGGCGGGGCCGGGATCGAGTTCTTCACCACGGAATTCGTCGAAGGCAGCTTGTGCATGGAGCCTTCTGGCTAGACGAAAGGCGTAGCGGTTCAGCGCCTGGTCTGATTTTGCAGTGAGATAATTATGCACAACGACAGGTGCCGCATGCGGATCACGGGAACGCAGGCCAACGTGGCCGGTGCTGTCAGGCCGCAAGCCGCACCAGTGAATATTATAGCCATGAAACTTTGGAAAGTGATCCTCTGAGCCGTTCGGGTTCATGGCAGCTGGAAGCAAATAGTATTGAATGTCGGGACGTTCAAGGGCGGGATCGCTTTTGAGAAAGGCCATGGTATTCATGGGAAATATCGCTAGCGGACCGCTGCGCATGAAGACATATTGCAGAACCGCCGCCATGAGCTTCAGAGGCTGTGTCATGTTGTAATAGGTGATGGGCCTGGTGCAGCGATGCTGGACAAATGATCCGACGTGGTCCTGCAGGTTCTTGCCCACACCCTTCAAAGGGTGGAGACAATCAACGCCCTGCCCCGCAAGCACCGCAGGATCGCCAATGCCGGAAAGCATGAGGAGCTGGGGCGAATGATAGGCGCCCGCTGAAAGCACGACCTCGCGGTTCGCCGAGACCTTTAGGTTGCGCCCCTTGTGTTCCAGTTCGACGCCGGTTACGCGTTTTCCATCCATGACAAGGCCAAGGACGCGCGCCTTGGTCCAAACGCTAAGATTCCTGCGGCGCAAGGCGGGCCAGACATAGGCCCGCGCCGCCGAACAGCGCATCGGGAACAAATGGGTGTGGGTGTATTGGGTCCACACGAAGCCTTCCTGGTCTTCGCTGTTGTAATCCGGATTGAACCTGTAACCCGCTTGTTTGCCCGCATTGAGGAAGGCATCAAAAAGCGGCATCTTGTAACGGCCGAAGGCCGTGCGCAGCGGTCCCTTGCTCCCGCGCAAATCATTGCCTGCGCCATTCCACGTTTCGGCTTTTTTGAAGAAGGGAAGCACGCTGTCCCAGTCCCAGCCCGTATTGCCGAGCTGGCGCCATTCATCGTAGTCGCGGTGATGGCCACGCACATAGATTTGCCCATTAATCGAAGAACTGCCGCCGAGAACGCGACCCCGCGGCAGGCGCACGTGATAACCGCCAAGCCGTGGCTCGGGCTCGCTCTTGAACTGCCAGTCGACCGAACTGCCAACCATGAACACCTCGCCAGTCGGCATATGAATAAGCGGGTTCCAGTCGCGCGGGCCCGCCTCAAGCAGCAATACCTTGTTGCCGCGCTTTTCGCTGAGCCGATTGGCAAGCACACAGCCGGCAGAACCGCCGCCGATGATGATGAAGTCAAAATTCGAGACCGTATTGGAAGACATGTTCCACCCCAATTTTCTGTGTATTGCGTTATGGTCAGGCAGCTGCAGCGGCCATGGCCTTGTGAACTTCCGTATGAAGATTGTGGTGAATGCGCCGCTTGAGTTCGAGGCAAGGCGGCGATGTCAGCATGTCGTAATTGCGGGGATGCGGAAAGTCTACCGAGAGCGTATCGATGATGCGACCAGGCCGCGCCGACATCACATACACTTTTTCGCCGAGAAAAAGCGCTTCGTCGATGTCGTGAGTGACGAACAGAACTGTCTTCTGGTTTTTCTCCCACACGCCGAGCAGAAGTTCCTGCATCACAGTGCGGGTCTGGCTGTCAAGCGCCCCGAAGGGCTCATCCATCAGCAAGATCTTCGGATCATTGGCAAGCGAGCGGGCAATTGCCACGCGTTGCTTCATGCCGCCGGAGAGCTGCTTGGGATAGGAATTTTCGAACCCGCCGAGCCCTACCGCGTTGACATAGAAGCGGGCGCGTTCGATGCGTTCCCTCTGTCCAACATTCTTCAGGCTCAATCCGAACTCGACATTTTGAAGAACCGTGAGCCAGGGAAACAGAGAGTAATTTTGAAACACCATGCCGCGCTCGGCTCCGGGCCCGCTGATGACCTGGTCATCGAGCTTGCACTGGCCACCCGTTGGCTCTTTCAATCCGGCGATAATGTCGAGCAGGCTGGATTTGCCGCAGCCCGACGGACCGACAATCACTGCAAACTGCTTGTCGGGAATCTGCAGCGACAGATTGTTCAGCGCAATGACGTCATCGCCCTTGCGGGATTTGAAGCTGAGGCCGACACGTTCGATTGAGACTTCACCCATACTGTGCTCCTGTCAGCGCTGTCCGGCCCAAGGCAGCCAGACGGCCTTGATCCATCTGAATATCTGGTCGGTGACCATGCCGAGGAAGCCAATCACCAGGATGGCCACGAAGATCAGGTCGGCATGAAGCCCGCGCATGGCCTGCATACTCATGTAGCCAAGCCCTGAATTTGAGGCGACGAGTTCGGCCACCACAAGATAGGTCCAGGCCCAGCCCATGGTGACGCGCAAGACATCCATGACGCCTGGGAGCGTTGCCGGAAGCAGCACCTTCATGACCACCTGGCGGCGGCTGGCGCCCAGCGTATAGCCCGCACTGAAAAGTTCATCCGGCACCTGAGCAGATACGTCTGCGAACATGACAATCTGCTGGAAAAAAGTGCCGATGAAGATCACAGCGACCTTTTCTTCGAGCCCTATGCCGATCCACAGGATAAGCAGGGGGATCATCGAGGTAACTGGCAGGTAACGGATGAAGTTCACAACGGGTTCGAGTGCGGCCGCCACGATTCGGAAGCTGCCCATCATGATGCCCAAAGGAATGGCAATCAACGAAGACAGGAAGAAACCAAGATTGATGACGACGAGGCTTGACCATGCGTGCTTGAACAGGCTGCCGTCGGCCAGCACCTTCCACAGGGCCAGCAACACGCGGTGGGGCGGCGGGCAGAAGGTTGTATCCACCAGCGCGCCATAGGTGATCACGCACCAGAACAGAAAAATAAATCCGGCAATGAGCGCCCCCGCGCTGAGCCCCAGGCCGCGGGAAATTTCGCGGCGCGGGGTCAGTACTTTCAACAGGGCAATTTGAGCGGTGCCCACGGCCAACTATCCGTTGATGAAGGAATAGTCGATCATGTCGGCTGGCTTCACTTCAACCTGGATGCGGCCAAAGCTCTTCCAGATGTCAAGGGCAGCACCCAGGGTCTTTTCAATTTGTCCGGGAGCGGCCGCGGTGCCGAAAAATTCAATATTCTTCGCCTTGTCGAGATATTCGATCCCGCTCAGCGTTTCAGCGAAGACTTTTGGATCTTCAAGCCAGCCGCCCACGCCCTTGGCCATGATAGCGTTGGCGTCATCGGGATTGTTCTTGCTGTAATCAACCGCCTTGTACCAGGCGCGCACAAAGGCTGCGATGTCATCTTTCTTTGCCACCGCAGTTTCTGCGGTTGTGGCAACAACATCGGTGATGAGACCAGGCTTGTCGGCACTCGTCAGCAGCATGTGGCCATGCTCAGACTTGGCCCCCTGGCTCAAGGCCGGTTCCCAGGTGACTGCCGCATCAACCTGCTTTGCGGCGAAGGCAACACCGGCGTCAGTTGCTGCCATGTTGACGGGCTCGATATCCGCTTCCGTCATGCCATTGTCTTTGAGCAATGCGTTGAGGAAGAACTGCGAAACCGATCCTTGCTCGAAAGCAACTTTCTTGCCCTTGAGGTCCTTAATCGATGTGATGTCCTTGTTGGCAACGACACCATCGCCGCCCTTGGAATTATCGACGGCGAGAACATAATGCACCATCTTGCCCGGCTTCATGTAAATTGGGAATTCATCCACCGTTGAAGCAACGAGATCAATTTGACCGGCCATGAGGGCGCCCATCTTGATCGGCGTGTCTTCCATGATCACGAGTTCCACATCAACCCCTTCGTCCTTGAAGAATCCCTTGTCGCGGGCGATGTAGAAGGGGCCGTAGCCCACCCAGGTTGAGTGCGCGAGTTTAAGGGAGCCCGCGCCGGCGCTCCCGGTCATCAGCATTGCCGATCCAAGCAAGGCTATTCCAAAAAATTTATTCAGCATGTTTTCCTCCTGTTAATTTGTGAGACTGCGTTGATGCATAATCCGGCCAATGAAATTGAGCGGCAGCTGTGCTGCGAGAATAGCCGTGGTGCCCGTGTGGTCGTAGTCGGGCGCTACTTCGACGAGATCGACGCCAACGACGGGACCGCGTTTTACCAGGCCAGCCAGAAGTTCGAGGATTTCATAATAAAGGAATCCGCCGTGGCTTGGCGTTCCGGTGCCGGGTGCTATCGAAGGGTCAAAGCCGTCAATGTCGATCGTCACATAATAGCGGCGGTCCGCGGGCACGCGTTCAAGAACGGCATCCACCCCGAGTTTGCGAAATTGCCGCACCGAGAGAATGTCGGAACCCATGCGGCGGGCATCTTCATAGCCTTCGCGTGCCGTTGACGAAACATTGCGAATGCCGATCTGGGTGAGGCCTGTGACATAGGATTTCTCTGCAGCCCGGCGCAGCGAAGGCGTTGTTGCAGGGAATGTTGATTGAGTGATCGCCGCCCAGTACCACGGGAAGTGCCCCGGCACCCAGTATTTTGCGCACGCCCAGTTCGATATTGGCGTGGCTCTTGATTGTATCGGTGTGGACGATGTCAGCATCGCCGATATCAACCATGCGAACCGCTTGCAGATAGGTGACGCCATCCTCATGGTCATAGGCGCCGGCGTGGCCGAAGGAGAAAAGCGTGGAGGCTTCGCGGATTGAGCGGGGACCGAAGCGGGCGCCGGACCGCCATTGCGTGCCAAAATCATAAGGAGCGCCCATGATGGCGACGTCAGCTTCGATATTGTCCCAATCCAGTGTGACCGGCGATTTGCCAAAGGTGCTGATGCCCACAAAGGGCAGATCAAGCCGTTCCGATTGGTATCTATGGCCCGACATTGGGTTTCCCTTGCGCTAGTTTTGGACTGTTTTCGGATAAACCCTTTCTTTACTATGAAAAATATCTTTATTTCACGCGTCACAATGATAAACATCAGCGTATGGCATTGCGAACGTCCAAAACGCCCTTTTCCCCAACCGACTTGCGGCTGCTCCGCATCTTCCAGGCCGTGGTGCGCCATGAGGGTTTTGCCGCGGCACAGAACGAGCTTGGGATTTCTCCCGGAACAATCAGCAACCACATTGCCCAGCTTGAAGGGCGCTTCGGCGTTAGGCTGTGCGAACGGGGCCGCAAGGGTTTCTCCCTGACCGACGAGGGGGTGCGCATCCATGAGGCCGCTGAAAATCTGTTGCGCTCAATCGAGAATTTCAGCGGCATCGTCGGCTCGGTTCGTGGCGAACTCTCGGGCACGGTGCATTTTGGCACTGTCGATGCGATGTACACCAACACGGATTTGCAACTGCAGAATGCCTTGGCGAAATTCAATGAACGCGCGCCCCGCGTGCAAATCCATCTTGAAATCGCTTCCCCCCAGGACCTGCTGCAGCGGCTTCTGGATGGGCGCTATTCCCTGATCCTCACCCCCATCGATGACGCCCACCCTTCCGTGCACGCCATAAGGCTTTTTGAGGAACGGCAATCGCTTTTTTGCGGCGCGCTGCATGAATTGTTCAAATCCCCTGACCGGGATCTGACGCCCGCCCGCTTGCAGCAATCTCCCTATGCAGCGCGCACTTATATGAAAGAGAACGCCGGACCCGCCAATTTCCCGTTCAGCAATGCAGCGCAGGCCTCGCATATGGAGAGCCTTGCCATTCTGATTCTCTCAGGCCGATATATTGGCTATCTGCCGGATCATTTTGCTGCACCTTTTGTCGAGCGCGGCAAAATGAAAAGCCTGCTGCCTGATTCAACATCATATTTTGATACGTTCTATCTGGCCCATAGAGGAGATGAAAAAAGCCGCGCGATGACTCTTCTCTTCGAGTGCCTCAGTTCCGGCGCTAGCACTAAATGACATCCTCTATCAAGAACCTCCTAAAGTGCTTGAATGGAATTGCGTTAGACGTTCATTGCACTGCTGGATGTTAGAATGCTTTCACCAATGATGTCTGATGGGCCTGTTACGAGGCGGGCTGACAAGCAAGATTCACGCTGTCGTCGAGGCCAATGGCTTGCCCGTACAATTGGGCCTTACACCCGGCGAGACTCACGACAACCAACTCTGCACTGAGCTACTGATGGGGTTGCAAGCGAAATCTATGTTGCTTACAGATCGCGGCTATGATGCAGATTGGATCAGGGCACTCGTTGACCAGCAAGGTGCGTGGCCAATATTCCGTCGAAACGCAATCGCAAGGACCCGATCTGCTTTGGTCCTTACCTTTACTGCGCGCAACCTCGTCGAGCGGTTCTTCAACAAGATCAAGCAGTGTCGGCGTGTCGCTACCCGATATGACAAGCTCGCAGCCAACTATCTAGCCTTCATCAAACTCGCGTCAATTCGAATTTGGCTGCGCGCTAATGAGTCCACGCCCTAGAATCATCATGGTCTACTACAGACGAAGCGTCCGTTTTCCGGCTAGGCGTCGATCGGAGCACCACCTTCGCGGGTTCGCCTGGCGATGAAACCATCAAGTTCGTCACGCAAAGCAATATCGAGACTAGGGGCTTCGAAATCGGCCAGCTTTTGTTTCCAGATCCGGTTGGCACGTTCCGTGGCGGTCTTGGCGCCGGTTTCAGTCCATCGGCCAAAATTCGACCAGTCAGACACCAGCGGTTCGTAAAACGCGGTCTGATAGCGTTCCATGGTGTGCTGGGTTGCAAAGAAGTGACCGCCCGGGCCGACATCACGGATAGCTTCGAAAGCGAGATCCTGCTCGCCGCAAGATACCTGCTGGAACATCTCGGCAAATGATTGCAGAAGCTCGAGGTCGGTGATCAATTTTTCAAATGATGCCGTGAGACCGCCTTCCAGCCAACCGGCACCGTGAAGCAACAGGTTGCAGCCGCCCATGACGGCGCCCCAGGCACTCATCTGCGTTTCGTAGTCAGCCTGAACATCTGGAGCATTTGACGCGGTCCCAGCGGAAGAGCGCCATGGAAGCCCAATTCGCCGCGCCAACTGGCCGGCCCCGAAGGACGTCTTCACATGTTCGGGCGTTCCGAATGCAGGCGAACCGGACCGCATGTCGACATTGGACGCAAAGCTCCCGTAGAGAACCGGTGCGCCCGGGCGAACGATCTGGTACAAGGTTATTGCTGCAAGAGCCTCGGCATGCTGCAGGGACAGTGCTCCTGCAATGGTGATCGGCGCCATCGCCCCTGCCAGGCAAAATGGCGTGGCGATGAGCATTTGTCCCGCTTCGGCAAAATCAATGATCCCTTGCGTCATCGGGACATCCAATTGAAGAGGTGAGTTCGTATTAATGACCGTGTAGCAACGCGGCGCCCGGGAAAACTCGTCTTCCGACAAGCCGCGGACGATGCGGATCATCTCAAAACTATCACGCACCTGCCCGGCGCCGCGGCAGAACACCCACGGCACCTTGTCGCTTAAAGTGAGAGCGGCCCGCATCGTCGCATAGTGGCGGAGATTCACCGGCACGTCCTGCGGTTCCATGATGGCGGCGAGCATGTGCAGAACGTCAAAGCTCTGGGTGAGCTTCACAAAGTTTTCAAGATCGGCAAGCGTCCCCGGCCGCTTGCCGCGATCGATATCCGAGGCATGAGGGGCGCCGGCGACCGAAAGAAACGATACATTGCGGCCGCCGAGGGTGACGTTTCTGGCCGCCGATCCACCGATGAGTTCGACGGTCCTGGGAGCCGCCGACAGGGCGCTTTCGACAATAGCTTTCTCTAACCGCACGATCATCGTGTCTTCGTCGACGCCAGCGCCCGCCGACTTGAGTTTCTCTCTGCCCCCCTGATGAAGCACCCGAATACCGATTTCCTGGAGGATGCGCAGGGCATTCTGATGAATGGCTTCGACCTGATCGTCGGTGAAGACGCGCATCGGCTCAAATGGATTGACTAGCCGCCTGTAGTCCACCGAGCGTCCAGGAGCGCCGGCGCGCGCTTTTCTCCTGCGCCTGTGATCGTGTTCGAAGGTTCCCATGACAATCCCAATCGTCTGAACACATGTGTACAGAGAATGCCGGTTTTGTTCAAGCGCGATGTTCGGCGCGCGATCGTCGCTGCCGGCGAGGCGGCTATAAAGTTTGGCGGATCAGCCTTTGCGCGCTTTCGCGCGCTTCTTCCGCATGACAAATGCGCTGGAGTTCTGGACGAAAGCGAGAAACCGGCGCAGGTCGGCTTTCGAGGGCTCTTCGTTGGTAAACGCACGCAAATAGGCTTCGACATGCGAAAGCCTGGTTTCCATCGGCTCCTCGAGATCGAGCACATAGTAGCCAACTTGCATATAATACAGAACGCGGGCGCGAATGAATGCGTCCTCGTCAGCGAAACCGTGGCGTCGGTACATTTGCTTGATCGCCACGAGCCGGGCGTCGTCGGCCTTCTCGACCAATGTCCTTACTGCTTTCGACTGCCTGGCCCAGTTCCGGACTGCAATATCAAGCCGGGGACTGTAGGTGTTTTCACTGACCCAGCACTCAAAAATATTGAGGACCCCTTTCACCGCCGTTTCAGAAGGCCGTTTGGCGTGCTCGACGATTGCCGCGGTATTTGTAGACATCCAATGCTGAAGGAGATGATCAAGAAGATCCTTGCGATTCTTGAAATACCAATAGAAGCTTGATCTCGACACCTTCAACTTCTTGGCCAGCGGCAATACCAGGACCGCCTCGATGCCCTCGCGGATCAGGATCGCAAGTGCCGCATTCAGCCAGTCATCCTTGGTCGCCTTGAGGGTGCTGCGCTGCGCCGGCCGGGTAGGTTTCTGCAACATATGCTCTTGTTTGCATGAAACAGCCCATTTCTCAAGCGCGATTCACGGCTAGACACATATGTACAGCCGCTGTAATCATCGGACCCAGGTCTGCTTGGAGGTGATCATGAAAGCCAATTATCGGGCCGTGGTGATTGGCGGGGGCGTCGTCGGCGCTTCCGTGCTCTATCATCTGGCAAAGCTTGGCTGGAGGGACATTGTCCTTCTGGAACGCGAAGTATTGACCGCGGGCTCGAGCTGGCATGCCGCCGGCGGATTTCATGCCCTCAATGCAGATCCCAATATTGCCGCCCTGCAAGCCTATACAATAGACCTGCTGTCCGAGATCGAAAAGGAATCCGGTCAGAGCGTTGGAATGCACATGACCGGAGGGGTGTCCGTCGCATCGGCGCCCGAGAGATGGGAATGGCTGCAATCGGCCTATAGGGTCTTTCAGACGATGGGAATCGAGGATGTGCGCCTTGTCGGTCGCGATGAGATTGCCGAGGCCTGTCCGATCATCAGCACCGACGGCGTGCTCGGCGGCCTCTATGCCGATCGGGAAGGGTATATCGATCCGTCCGGCGTGGCGCATGCCTATGCGAAGGCTGCGAAATTGCGCGGCGCCTCGGTGATCGAGCATAATCGCGTGCTGGATTTGCAAGCGAGGCCCGATGGCGGATGGACTGTGGTGACCGAGAACGGCGTGATCGCCGCCGAACATGTCGTGAACGCGGCCGGCCTCTGGGCGAAGCAAGTCGGGCGCATGGCAGGACTGGAATTGCCGGTCTCGCCCATGGAGCATCATTACCTGGTAACGGAGGCAATCCCCGAACTCCAGAATTCGAAACGCGAGCTGCCGCTGGTCGTCGACCTCGAAGGCTTCACCTACCTTCGACAAGAGCAGAAAGGCGTATTGCTCGGGATATATGAGCGTAACTTCAGACATTGGAACATGGATGGCGCGCCCTGGGACTATGGCACCGAGCTCATCCAGGAGGACATCGACAGAATTTCGGAAGAGCTGGCATTCGGTTTTGACCGGTATCCGGTTCTGGCCAGGACGGGAATCAAGCGGTGGGTGAACAGCGCATTCACATTTTCGCCGGACGGCAATCCCTTGGTCGGCCCGGTGCGCGGATTGCGAAACTACTGGGTCGCCTGTGGCGTCATGGCCGGATTTCTCCAGGGCGGGGGCGTCGGGAAGGCGCTGGCCGAGTGGATGGTTCATGGTGAACCGGCAAGCGACATCTATGGCATGGACATAGCGCGATATGGCACGTTTGCCTCCAATCGCGAATATATTCGTCAGACGACCGGCCAGTTCTATTCGCGCCGTTTCGTGATGTCCTATCCCAATGAGCAGCTTCCGGCAGGACGGCCGGTTAAGAAACCTGGCGCCTACCGGGACATGTCGGATGCCGGCGCAAGATGGGGCTGCTCCTGGGGGCTGGAGATTCCACTCTATTTTGCTCCGCCCGACTTCGAAGAGAAGCCGACGCTCAAGCGCTCCAATGCGTTTGATATCGTGGGTGAGGAATGCCGGAACCTGCGCCGGGGAACGGGCCTTCTCGATATCTCGGCGTTTTCGCGAATTGCCCAAAGAGCGGCGAGCCAGGCTTGCTCCGATGCTGAGCCACGATGGCCGCCTCAAGGGAGATCTCACCGTCCTGAACTGGGGCGGTGGAACATGGTGGATCATGGGATCCTATTATCTGCGCGAATGGCACATGCGATGGTTCGAAAGCCAGGCGATTGACGGTGTCGCGATACGCGATATCTCCGATGACTATGCGGGATTTTCGATCTCGGGGCCCAATTCAAACAAATTGCTCATGCGGGTGACCAGGGACGATGTGTCCAGCAAAGCGCTGCCGTTCCTGGGTTGCGGGCATTTCGACATTGGACTTCTGCGCTGCAAGGTCGCCCGCATATCCGTGGCTGGCGAACTTGGTTACGAGATGAGCTGCGCCGCCGCGGAGCATCAGGCGCTGCGCGAGACGCTCATCAAGGCCAGCGACGGTCTCGGACTTGTGGAGATCGGATTCAACGCCCTGCTGTCGCTTCGACTGGAGAAGAGCTTTGGCATATGGTCGGCCGAATATCGCCAGGGATACACACCGGGAATGACGGGATTGGACAGGTTCGTAGTCTTCGACAAGGCGCAGTTCATCGGGCGTGATGCAGCGCTCAAGGAAAGATCGCTTGGGTCGCAAACATTGCTCGTTACCCTTGAGGTCGACGCGGGCGATGCCGATGCGTCCGGTTATGAGCCCGTCTAGCAGAATAGCCGGCGCGTCGGCTATGTCACATCGGGCGGCTATGGACATACGATCGGCAAGAGTCTGGCGCTCGCATTGGTCGATCGCCAGAGTGCTGAGGTGGGCACGAGGCTGAGTGTTCATATCGTGGGGGATGAGCGTGCGGCGGTCGTGATTGCGCCATCGCCTTATGATCCTGAAAATAAAGCCATGCGGGTCAAGATCTAGGCAAGTTCTTGCGTGAGCAGGCGCATCAATGTGGTGAGGCAAGATGCAGAGACATGCGAGAGCGGTGGTCATTGGTGGCGGTTGCGTCGGGGCTGGGATTCTCTATGGCCTGGCGAGACGAGGCTGGTCGGACGTCGCGCTGCTTGAACGCACGCAGCTGACCGCCGGCTCTACCTGGCACGCCGCCGGCCTGGTGCCGTCCTATACCAGGAACTTCAATATCGGCCGCATGATCGCCAAGACGATCGAGATCTATGAGGGGCTTGAAGCGGATACCGGGCAGAGTGTGACCGGCTCGATGAATTCAAAAGCTATATGAGCGTGGCGGAAGCGCAGGGGACTCGAGCCAAGCTCCTGACAGCGGCTGAGGTGCTGAAGCTCTGGCCGCTCGTGAAGGGCGAAAACATGCTGGGCGCCCTTTATAATCCCGACGATGGCCATATCGCATCGGCAGATGTGACGCAGGCGATGGCGAAAGGTGCGCGCGACCGCGGCGCCAAGATCTATCTCGATACCGAAGTACGCGGCTTTGAGAGAATGCCGGGCGGCGAGTGGAAGATCATGACCAATCGCGGTGAAATCACTTGCGAGCATGTCATCTGCGCGACGGGAAATTATGCAAGGCAAACCGGCGCCATGCTGGGGCTCGAGATCCCGGCGATCCCGATCATACATCAGTATTGGATCACGGATGCC
>VAZZ01000391.1 GCA_005884715.1 Alphaproteobacteria bacterium
ATCGCCTTCGTCGCCGATCTGGCTTCGGCCTGGATCGGCTTGCGCCGCTCTCTCCCGGCTAACCGGCGCCTTGCCATTGTCCTCGCGAACTACCCCAACAAGGATGGCCGCATCGCCAATGGCGTCGGCTATGACACGCCGGCGAGCACCATAGCGATCCTCAGTGCACTGAAGACCGCGGGCTATGCCATCGGCGGTATTCCAGCCGACGGCAATGCTCTCATCGAAGCCTTGCAGAAAGGCCGCACAAACGCCCATCGCCATGAAGGCTCGATAAAACTCTCGAGCGCTGATTATGCCAGGCACTTCGCGGCTCTGCCCGCGGATGTGCGGCGCCAGATCAGCGAACGCTGGGGCGCTCCCGAACGGGATCCGTTCTTCTCGGACGATGCCTTTCAGCTTCCCGTGATCCTCTATGGGAATGCCGCGGTCGCGATCCAGCCGGCGCGCGGCTACAATATCGATCCGAAGGCCACCTATCACGATCCCGCACTGGTGCCGCCGCATGGCTATCTTGCCACCTATTTCTGGCTGCGCCACCATTTCAAGGTCCAGGCGATCATCCACAATGGCAAGCACGGCAATCTCGAATGGCTGCCGGGCAAAGCGAGCGGACTTTCCTCATCCTGCTATCCCGAAATCACCTTCGGCCCCCTGCCGCATCTCTATCCCTTCATCGTCAATGATCCGGGCGAGGGCACGCAGGCCAAGCGCCGGGCGCAGGCGGTCATCATCGATCATCTGACGCCGCCTTTGACGCGGGCCGAGACCTATGGGCCGTTGAAGGACCTGGAGGCCCTGGTCGATGAATATTATCTCGCTTCCGGCCTCGACCGCCGCCGGCTCGATGCCTTAAGGCGCGACATTCTCGATCTCACCCGCAGCCAGCGCCTCGATGTCGATGCGGGCTTCACCGGCGATGAAATAAGCGACCTCCATAAGCTCGATGCCTATCTGTGCGATCTCAAGGAAGCGCAGATCCGCGATGGGCTTCACATCCTTGGTTCCTCACCCGAAGGCCAGCTCGAAACCCATCTTCTCGTGGCCCTGACCCGCGCTCCGCGAGGCCTTGGCGAAGACACCGATCAGTCATTGATTCGGGCTCTGGCGCATGATCTCTCTCTTGACGGTTTCGATCCCCTCATCTGCACTATGAGCGATGAATGGACAGGCCCGCGGCCCGACAGGCTTGCCGAGCAAACCCATGATCCGTGGCGCAGCCATGGCGACACGGTCGAGCGTCTCGAAATCCTGGCCGCCTTCTGTGTCGAGGCGCTCGCCGGTATCGGTCCGCAGTCAGACAAGGTTATTGCTGAGATCGTGAAAACCATCCGGCCGAGCCTGCGGGCTTCGGGCGAACGGGAAATCGGCGCGGTGCTCAAGGGACTCGATGGCGGGTTTGTGGCGCCTGGCCCTTCCGGAGCTCCGACACGGGGCAGACTCGATGTGTTGCCCACCGGACGCAATTTCTATTCACTCGACAACCGCACGGTTCCGACGCCGACGGCCTGGAGGCTCGGGCAGAAATCTCGGACGCTATCCCAAGGCCCTCGGACTCTCGGCCTGGGGCACGTCCAATATGCGCACCGGCGGCGACGATATCGCTCAGGCCTTGGCGCTGATTGGTGCCAAGCCCGTCTGGGAGCCGGCGAGTTGGCGCGTGACCGGCTATGAAGTGATCCCCTTGCCAAAACTCGGCCGGCCGCGGGTCGATATAACCTTGCGCATCTCCGGCTTCTTCCGCGATGCCTTCCCGGCCCAGATCGAGCTTCTGGACAAAGCCATTCGTATGGTCGGCAGCCTCGATGAAGAGGAAGACGACAATCCGACCGCGGCGCGCATGCGCAATGAGGCGCGGACCCTCGCGGCGGCCGGGGTTGCTGCCTCAGAGGCCGAACATGTCGCCGGCTATCGCATTTTCGGCTCGAAGCCCGGCGCCTATGGTGCGGGCTTGCAGGCGCTGATCGATGAGAGATTGTGGAGCGAGCGCAGAGATCTCGCCCGCGCCTATATCACCTGGGGCGCCTATGCCTATGGTGCGCGCGATGAGGGCACCAATGATGAGCGCGCCTTCGGCGAACGCCTCAAGCGCATCGAAGCGGTCGTGCATAACCAGGATAATCGCGAGCATGACCTGCTCGATTCGGACGATTACTACCAGTTCGAGGGTGGCATGACGGCGGCGGTAGAGGAAATGTCGGGCCGCAGGCCGCGCGTCTATCACAATGACCATTCGCGGTCCGAACGCCCGGTGATCCGCACGCTCGAAGAAGAAGTCGGGCGCGTGGTGCGTTCGCGCGTCGTCAATCCGAAATGGATCAAGGGTATCAAGCGCCACGGCTATAAGGGTGCCTTCGAGATCGCGGCGACAGTCGATTACATGTTCGCCTTCGCGGCGACGACGGGTGCGGTCCAGAGCCATCATTTCGATCTCGCTTACGATGCGTTTCTCGCCGATGAGGAAACACTCGATTTCATGGCCCGCAACAATCCGGCCGCTTTGGTCGAGATTTCCGAAAGGCTCGACGAGGCGATCGCACGCGGCCTTTGGACGCCGCGCTCCAATTCGGCCTATGGTCATCTCAAGCTTCTCAAGGAAGGACATCGCGCATGAGCGAAGATGAAAATGCCCGCCATCACGACAAGATGCAGAAGAAGAAAGCGGCGCGCGACAAGATCATGGCCGGCAAGACGATCGAGAAAGGCCTGCTGATCGTCCATACCGGCAAGGGCAAGGGCAAATCGACCGCCGCCTTCGGTATGGTGTTCCGCTGCATCGGCCACGGCATGAAAGCGGGCGTGGTGCAGTTCGTTAAAGGCGCCTGGGCGACCGGTGAACGCACGGTGCTCGAGAAATTTCCCGACCTCGTCACCATCAAGGCAATGGGCGAAGGCTTTACCTGGGAGACGCAGGACCGCGAACGCGACATCGCGCATTCACGTGCCGGGTGGGAAGAAGCCAAGCGGATGATCGCCGATCCGCAATACAGGCTCGTCCTGCTCGACGAGCTCAATATCGTCTTGCGCTATGATTACTTGCCGATCGAGGAGATCATCGAGACCTTGCGCAATAAGCCGGCCGACAAGCATGTGATCGTCACGGGGCGCAATGCCAAGGACGAATTGATCGAGATCGCCGACCTCGTGACCGAGATGGAGCAGATCAAGCATCCATTCCGCTCGGGCGTGAAGGCCCAAATGGGGATCGAATTCTAAAGTAAAGAGCTATCTCATCCTCAGCCTGAGGTGCGAGCGAAGCGAGCCTCGAAGGCTTAGAACAGCAGGCTCGCTCTATCCTGATGGAACGCTTCGAGGGCCGCTTCGCGGCCACCTCAGCGTGAGGGTAGGATTGGCGTAGTATTGTCTATCATCAACACTGATAGCCCTTCACCGAGTGCAGTGATTTGGCCACATGCGCGACCATCGAATCGAACTCCACCTTGCGCAAGGCGGGATATTCGATGCGGACGTGGTTGGCGATCTCTCCGTTGCAGGCCTGAATGATCTTCTCGTAGAAGATGCGCTCGGCCTTGCTGCCCGAAAAGGCGAACCAGTCATCCTTGCCGGCCGAATAGCTGATGGTCCAACCAGCATCACGGTCATAAGAAGCGAGGTGCCTGGCATAATCGGCGAAGTTGTCCTCGCTGACCGTCGCCAAGGCACCCCAAATCAAGATCTGGGCATCGCCTTCCGGTGAGGTGAAGGAAAGCCCGTCATCATTGGCCGGCGCCTCGCCTGCCTGGTAATCCGCCGGGACATCGGCTGCGGCACCGAAGCGCTCGTTCACATAGGACTTCCACGCGCCGGCAAGGGCTACGCCCGCTGGGCCTGAAAGGCTAGGTACCGAGATGCAGGCTGCCATGACCGTCAGACCTGCGCATGCGACTGATTTGAGAATCGGCATGATCGGCCCCTCAGGTAATCTTCTTCTCCTATCAGCCTTGTCAGCGGTCCCTCAATCCCCAAAAAGGCGTCTTTGTATTCCGACTGGTCGCCGCCATGATTGACCGGACAAGCCGCTCCCGCTAGGTGTTGCCGAGCAAGACGAGCAGCGTTCCGTTCAAGGAACTGAAAGCAAGTCCGGTGCGGCCGACCCAAAACGGGGCCAATGCCGGAGCTGCAGCAACGACCGGCACAATCGTGCCCGGGACCTGTCCTTTTCTTGCGTTCAAAGAGGCAGGGTTCATGCAAGCAAAGACCGGTGTGATGTTGTGCGGCCATGGCAGCCGCGATGAGGATGCCGTCCAGGAATTCGCCGTCCTGGCCCAGCATCTGAAGGGCCGCTTTCCCGGCCATCCCGTCGAATTCGGCTATCTCGAATTCGCTTCACAGATTATCCGCGACGGGCTCGACAGGCTAAGAGCGGAAGGCGTTAACAAGGTGCTGGCCGTCCCCGGCATGCTCTTCGCCGCCGGTCACGCCAAGAACGACATTCCCTCAGTCCTCAATACTTATGCGGCCAAAAACGGACTCCAGATTGATTACGGCAAGGAGCTCGGCATCGACCCCAAGATGATTCGCGCCGCTGCCGACCGGGTCGAGGAAGCGCTCGATGGCGCTCAAGGCGATATCGGACGGCATGAGACCCTACTGGTCGTGGTCGGGCGCGGCGCGTCTGATCCCGATGCCAATTCCAACGTCTCGAAAGTCACTCGCCTCCTGTGGGAAGGTTTCGGTTTCGGCTGGGCCGAGACCGCTTATTCGGGCGTGACCTTCCCGCTGGTCGAGCCGGCGCTGGAGCATGCGGCGCGCCTCAACTACCGGCGCATCATCGTCTTCCCCTATTTCCTGTTCACCGGCATCCTGGTGCAGCGCATC
>VAZZ01000053.1 GCA_005884715.1 Alphaproteobacteria bacterium
GAAGCGCCTTTGGGTCGCCCTTGGTTGCGTCCACCGACTTCTTCCGAGTCTCCTCTTTTGCCGGCGCGTTGGGTTGGCCGACCTTCTCGATCTGCGCCTCTTCCTTTTGCCTCGCGGCGCGCTTCGTCTTCTTGGCGGCGGCCTTCTCCTCCGGCGTCATCTTCGCTGCCGCCGCCTTGGAGGCGTCCCGGTCCGCCTTCAGCTTGGCTTGATCGGCCGGTGCCGCGGGTGTCTTGTCATCCGCCAGCGCGGCGACCGAACCGAGGGCGAACGCGCCGACCGTCAGTGCTATGAGTAGCTTGTTCATCAGTCTCCCTTGGTAACGGTTAGAGCCGCGTTTGTCGTCGCAAGGCACGAAAGCAGAAAGGGCAGGCCGCTTCGCCGCCTGCCCTTCCGGATCGGATCGTTGCAGCCTTACTGGCCGGACGACTTCTTTTCCTGTTCCTTCAGCGCCTTCTGCTTCTCTTCCTTAGTGGCCAGCGACTTGGGCTGCGCCTTCGATTCCTTGGCTTCCTTCGCGCCCTGTGCGGCCTGCGACTGGGGCGATGCACCGCCTTCTTGCCCAGCCTTCTCGGTAGCGCCGAGTTCCTTCTGCCGTTCCGCGCTCTTGGCCTTCTTGGCCGCCTTCTTTTCTTCCGGGGTCATCTTGGCCTGCTCGGCCTTCTTGGCCTCCCGTTCGGCCTTCAGCTTCGCCTGGTCGACAGGTGCGCCAGGTGTCTTGTCATCCGCCAGGGCGGCGACCGAGCCAAGCGCGAAAGCGCCGGCGATCAGTGCGACGAGTAGCTTTTTCATCAGTTCATCCTCAGAAAAGAAATAGTTTTAATCAGTCGTGCCCGCCGGCATCCGAACGCACAGCTGGGTAAGCCTATCGATTTTATTGAACCTTATCGCCGGAAGCAACAGCCCGGTGCCGCCCCCGGCGCCCGGACTGTTGCGCCTGGGCAACGAGCGTTATTTCGGGGTGGTTCCCTTGTCCTTCGACATGCTGTCCTTGGAGGTGCTGTCTTTGGACATGCTGTCTTTGGACATGCTGTCCTTGGACATGCTGTCCTTCGAGGCGCCTTCCTTGCTGGCCTTCTTCTTTGCCTTCTTCTTCGCCTTCTTTGTTTCCGCCTTGCTGGTCGATTTGGTCGTGTCCGACTTCATGGCATCGGACTTGGCCGGTTCCTTCGCCGCAGGAGCAGGAGCGGGTGCGGGCGCCGGCGCCGGGGCTTGCGCCGCGGCAGTCAGCGACACAGCAAAGGCGCTTGCAATCAGCGCCGACATCAACTTGGTCATATTCTGTCCTCAGTTTGGTCAAGTCACAAAATGACACCACTATCGTGTCAGGCGCTTTAACGTCCCCAACCGCACGCAGGTTGACAACTGTCTTCGTCGCTCGCGCACCATCCGGAAATCCTGTACAGGGACTTCGAGACCCAAACCGTAGTTTATCATTTACATATTAATAAACAAATACTTAGACTGCTCCTTAGCTACGGGTCGTGGTCGCCCATCTTTAGCCGGCGTTGCCTGCGCAGGTCAGTCGAGGGCCGGGGCGCTCTTTTCCCGAGTTTCCCAGTCGAGTGTCGCTTGCAGCCACTCCCGGAGCAGCGGCACCGTAATCGGTCGCTTGGCGGCAAGCGAAAGACGGTCCAGAGCGGCCACCGCGGCTAGCAGCGAGCCCATATCGCGCCGCCCGTGTCGCAACAGGTAGTCGATCACTTCGGCCGACAAGTCGAACGCCTCGTAGACCAGCCCCCAGCCCAGGCGCGTACGCAGATCCTCGCGCAGCGCGAGCATGGCCACCGGCACGCGGCTGGCGGCGAGCAAGCGCCCGCCGCACTGCTTCAGCGCGTTGTACAGCGTGAAGATCCGGGCTGCCGCCTCCGGGTCGGCTTCATCGATCCGATCGATCGCGATCAGCACGGCGGACCCGGGGGCGGGATCGGCAAAGGCCCCTGGCTCTGCGTAAAAGCGGGCTTCGGCGCCGCGCTGCGCCGCGAGCGCGACCGCCGCGCGCAGCAAATGCGTCTTGCCCGCTCCGGAAGCGCCCCAGACGAACAATCCAGTATCGCTCGCGACACCTTCGACGAAGCGCGTCAGCGCGGCGATCAGCTCCCGGTTGCGCCCCGGCAGAAAGTTCGAAAGCCGCGGCGGTTCGGGAGGAGCCAGTTCGAAGACGAGTTGTTCCAAGTCAGCGATACAAGTCGGTCGCCTGATAGGCCGCTCGCAGGTGTCGAAGGCCGACCAGCAGTGAAGCGCTCACCGGCAGGGCGAGCAAGACCCCGGCGAAACCAAACAGCTCCCCGAAGGCGAGCAACGCAAAGATCACTGCCAGTGGATGTAATCCGATGCGGTCGCCGACGAGCCATGGCACGAGCACGTAATTCTCCAGCAGCTGACCCACGCCATAGACCGCAACCACGGCCAGGAAACCAGGCAGGCCCGACCACTGCAACAGCGCCGCCAGCATGCCGAGGATGAGCCCCAGCCCGAACCCCACGTAGGGTATGAACACCAAAATCCCGGTGAGGATGCCGATCGGCAGCGCGAACTGCAGGCCGGCAAGCGAGAGCCCCACCGCGTAGTACACCGCAAGCACGCCCATCACCGACAACTGTCCGCGAAGGAACTCGGCCAGCACCTTGTCGATCTCACCGGCGATCTTGCGCACGCGCGGCAACCAGCGCCGCGGTAGCAGGTCGTCGACGCGCGCCACGATGTGATTCCAGTCGCGCAGCAGGTAGAACATCACCACCGGAATCAGCGCCAGGTTGATCAGGATTCCCAGCACCACCGTACCGCCGGCTTTGATGCTCGACAGGACCTTGAGCGTCACGGTCTCCGCGCTCTCGAGATTCTCGCTGATGAGCTGCTTCACGGTAGCCAGATCGAGCTGCAGCTCGATGCCGAGCGTATCGCGCAACCAGGGCGCGACCCGGGCATTGAGTTGCCCGACCAGCTCGGGCAGGCGGCGGATGACTTGCGTGATTTCGCTCTGCACCAGCGGGATCAGCACGAACATCAACCCGAGAAGGAGGGCCAGAATGACCAGCATGGCGAGCAACGTGCCCATAGTGCGCGGGACGCGATGGCGCTCCGCCCACGTCACCGCTGGGCTGCCGAAGTACGCCAGGATCGCGGCGATCAGAAACGGCGTCAGGA
>VAZZ01000392.1:0-1026 GCA_005884715.1 Alphaproteobacteria bacterium
AAGCAGCATTACTATTCATCTGCGCTAAGACCGCTGTGTAGGTTCCAGCGATCATCAGATAGATTGCAGAGTGATCCAGGCACCGAAGAACCCACCTCACGTTGATGCAAGGCAATACGTTGTAGGCTGCAGATAGGCCAAGCATCGAGAGTAAGCCAAAAAGGTATACCATGAGAGAGACGAATTCAGCTTGGGTCGCAGAATTGAAAGCAACGCTCAAAAGCGCGGCCGCACCGGCCAATCCGAGGCAGCATCCCACCACATGAATAAGCGCGTCGGCGGTAAATTCGGCCCGATCATGGTCCTGGGGATTGCCCGCTGATTGGGCTTTGACGATGGCCATTATTGACCCTCAAATCGCGAATACTTGTTCCGTTCAGGTGGAAACTCACGTTACGAATGTCCAGTAGCCTAGTCGGCGGCTTATATGCCTTCCAACGAGCACGGGCGCTTCCGTCTTGTTCGCCTCCGGCCCCTGTCGATAGCTCTCTGGGACGGCCTCCGTGAGGTGCTGGCGGAATTCGGGTCGGGTTCTCGCAATGGGTAGATTTTCTTAGCTACGAAGAGGCAAGTGAGCCGCCGAAGATCGCAGTCAATTGGGCAAATTTTCAATGCGCGAAATTTTCTTTTCGAGTGTAACCCGGGTGTAACCCAGAGCACCCGTTTGCATCGGCATCTGAAAAAAGCAAAACCCGCTATCTCATTGAGATAACGGGCTTTTTAGAATGGTTGCGGGAACAGGATTTGAACCTGTGACCTTCAGGTTATGAGCCTGACGAGCTACCGGGCTGCTCCATCCCGCGTCAGGATGGCACGGGCGACCCATCGGGGTACCAGCGCGGCACTCATGTAGCAATCGAAAGACCACTTGTGAACCCCCATTGCCAAGAAATTTCAGTGGAAATTATTGATTGTGACAAGGAACCCCGACAGGGTGCCGGGCGGGCAGTTGAGGGGAAGCAGGTGCCGAAGATCTCCGAGGATCATCCGGCGGGTGAGGCGTTGCGTCGCGTGATGCGCAAGACC
>VAZZ01000392.1:1149-2842 GCA_005884715.1 Alphaproteobacteria bacterium
AGGGGCTGGCGAGCCTCAGGCACACTGAGGCCATGATCGAGGCCGTTGCCAAGCTCAAGGCCGATGCGAAGGACGCGGCACCGGATGAAGCCGTCTATGCGGCCCTCGAAGCCGCGGCACGCGATCACAGGGAAGACGTGGTCAGCCCGGAAGAGACCGGGCGGCGCATCGAAGCGGCTTTTGCCCGCATCGAGAACGTGCGCGGGCGCATCTCTTCTTGGACGCTGCCAAAGCGCGACATCAACCTGTTCATCGAAGGCATGCGGCAGTGCTTCGCGAAAGCCCGCCGCCTGCTTAGCGAGGGCTTGCAGCGCCAGGAGATGCCGCTGCTTCATGAGGCCCGCAAATCGGTCATCCATCATCTGCACCATGTCGAACTCCTGACGCCGCTCTGGCCGAAGCTGTTCAAGGTCTGGACGGGCGAGTTGCAATTGCTCAGGGAGGATCTGGGCGATCTCAACGACCTCGATGATCTGTCGGCTGAATTCGACCGGCCGGACAGTCCGTTTGCGACTATCGGGCCAATGGCCAGGGCAATCGAATTGATCGACCGCCGGCGCAAATCCATCCTCGCGCGCATTGCCGGCGAGACCGGTCATCTGTTTGCCGAACAGCCGAAGAATTTCGCCGCCCGCATCGACGCTCTGTGGCGGCATCTCGCTGCTTAGCTCTTCTCATTATGCAAATTTGTCATCGCTTGAGCGCGAGCCCTGCGTCAGGCCCGTTTGCGGGATCGCCCGCGCATAATTAGGGTCCGGCCCGTCATGCTTCCCCAAGTCCGGTATTTAGCCACCCCGCGCGCCGCCATGACGGCCGTGTTTATCGCCTATGGCATAGGCTCTGGCCTGTGGGCGGGATCGATCCCTTCCGTCATGCGCAATGCCGCGATCGACAGCCTGATGCTGGGTCTCGGCATCACCTTCTACGGCATCGCTTATGTCATGGTCATGTCCTCGGGCGGCATACTTGCCCGATTCGCCAGCAACCGCGCCATCATTCTCACAAGCCTGCCGCTCGTCGCCTTGACCGGATCGCTGCTGCTCCTCTCCGCAAGCCGGCTCTGGTTTCTGATCACGCTCGTCCTCTTTGGCGCAGTCCAAGGCCTGCTCGATCTCTTCATGAATGCCGAGGCAAGCTATGTGGAGAGCGACCTCAAACGCCCGATCTTCACGAGCTTTCATGCCGCGGCCTCGGCTGGCATGGCACTCTTCGCCCTGATCGGCAGCCTGATCATGGCCGATGCGAGCCCGCTCTGGACGGCTGCCATCCTGTGCATCGGCATGCTGATGATGGGGATCTTCGCCGCCCGAAGGCTTCCTGCCCGCTATTCGGCAATGGCCCGCATTTCACCCGCCTCGCCCGCTCCCCGGCTGACGCCCCTGATCATTCTGGGCCTGGCCGCCGGCCTTGCCATTACCGGGGAGACGGCGGCAATCATGTGGTCGGCCAAGCTCCTCGATGAGCAGGCCCCGAGTTTGGCTGCGATCGCCGGCCTCGGGACCGCCTTTTATGGCCTGTGCAATACGAGCATGCGCCTCGCCGGCGACACCATCCGTGCCCGCTTTGGCGACATTGCTCTTATCCTCGGATCATTGCTGCTCGCCGTAACAGGCTTCGTGCTGATTGGCATTTCCGGCAGCTTCGCCTTGAGCACCTTTGCCTTCGCGCTGACCGGGCTCGGCACGGCTTGCGT
>VAZZ01000393.1 GCA_005884715.1 Alphaproteobacteria bacterium
ATGGGAGAAATGAGCCATGCAGCTCAGAGATGAAGTCGAGCTGTTGCGGCGCGTACCGTTATTCTCGGGCGTCGCTCCAGCCAAGCTCAAGCTTCTGGCTTTTACGTCGGATCGCGTCAGCTTCGACAGCGGTCAGGTACTGTTCAAGCAGGGCGATGCCGGCGATGCCGCCTATGTGGTGCTGTCGGGCTCCGCCGATGTGCTCGTCAGCTCGCAGTCGGGCGAGATCAAGGTCGCGACACTCGAGCCGAATTCGATCGTCGGCGAGATCGCCATTCTCTGCGATGTGGCGCGCACCGCAACCGTGCGCGCCAATGCGCCGCTCGAGACGCTGCGTATCCGCAAGGATCATTTCCTCAAATTGCTGGCGGAATTTCCGGAAATGGCAGTCGAAATCATGCGGGTGCTCGCCGATCGCCTCAGCCATACGACCGCAGAGCTCAGCGAGGCGCGCAGCAATCTGCGACGGAAGGCGAACTAAGGCCGTCCCCGCAGGAATTCACGTGTCGCCGTGAAAAACTTGCTGCAAGAGGGAAGGATCGGATTTGGGCAGACGTAGTCAATACGATGTGCGAGTCCGACCACGCCGGAGAGACCGGCATGACTGATGTCGCCTTCCCTCACAGGTTTTCGCCACCGCGCGTGACATTGCGCCAGCTGCGGCTTGTCACAGGCCTCATCCTTTTTTCCTTCGTGGTGACGCACTTCCTCAACCACGCGGTCGGCCTGGTGTCGATCGATGCCATGGAGGCGGTGCGCAATGTGCGTACCGCCATCACCCGCAGCCTCCCCGGCACGGTCATCCTCGCTACCGCGCTCGTTACGCATTTTGCGCTCGGCATTGCCGTATTCGTCGGACGCCGAAGCCTGAGGATCCGCATGCACGAATGGGTTCAACTGGCCTTCGGCCTGCTCATACCCTTGCTGCTGATGCGCCATATCATCGGCATGCGCGGCGCCCATGAGTTTGCAGGCGTTAATGACAACTACACCTATGCGCTGTGGGTCATGTGGACGTCGGAAGCCTGGCGGCAGGCGGCGCTGATGACACTCGTCTGGGTGCATGGCTGCATCGGCTTGCATCACTGGCTGCAATTCAAGAGCTGGTACCGCGAGCTGAAATGGCTCTGGGTTTCACTGGTGACGCTGGTCCCGGCGCTGAGCTATGCCGGCTTCGCATCGGCCGGCCGCGCCATCCGCTATGAAACGGATTTCCAGTCACCGTTTACGCCCGAACAATATGATTTTCTCGTCGGACTGATGAATTACGAATTCTATGGCTATCTGGGCATCCTCGCCGCCGTGGTGGTGGCGCGGATAGGCCTCGGCCTTTTCGATCATTATCGACACAAGATCAATGTCACCTATACGGGCGGACAGCGCGTGTCGGCCAGGCGCGGTCTTTCCGTACTGGAGATGAGCCGCCTCAACAATATTCCCCATGCCTCGGTATGTGGCGGCCGGGCACGCTGCTCCACCTGCCGGGTGCGCGTGATCGAAGGTCCGGCGGATGAGCCGCCGCCCGACAGCAATGAACGCCACGTGCTGCAGCGCGTCGGCGCTCCCGCCAATGTGCGGCTGGGCTGCCAATTCCGGCCAACCAGCGATATCACGATCACCACGCTGCTCCCGGCGGCCACGGCGGATGCTGTAAGCGGGCTGATTGATAAGTATTTCTGGGGCGTGGAGCAGGACGTCACGGTGATGTTTTGCGATCTCAGAGGCTTCACCAAGCTGTCGGAGCAGCGTCTCTCCTATGATGTCGTCTTCCTGCTCAACCAGTATCTCGGCCGCATGAGCGAGGTCATTGCGGATACCGGCGGCTATGTCGACAAGTTCATGGGCGATGGCATCATGGCGATATTCGGCATGGACAAGCCGGCGAAACAGGGCGCCAGCGAGGCGCTCCAGGCGACGCGCGCCATGGGCGGCGTTCTCGATGCCCTCAATCAAAGCCTGCATGAGGAATTGCGCGGCGTGCTCGAAATGGGCATCGGGCTTCATTCAGGAACGGCCATTCTCGGACGCATCGGTGCGGCGGGAAAATCCGCGGCGGCGCGCGGCGTCACCGCGCTTGGCGATACGGTCAATACCGCGAGCCGGCTCGAAAGCGCGTGCAAGGAACTCGATATGCAGGCAATCATTTCCAAGACGGTCACGGACAAAGCGGGGCTGGATGTGAGCACGCTCGAAACCCGGAGCATCGACATACGCGGGCGCGCGCAGCCGATCGAAGTCGTCTTGGTGAAGCGGGCGACGCAACTGCCCGCTTTGGAGTCGCTTAGCGCGCAAGACCTGCTACGATAGCGCTCAAGCGAGGGTTCAAGTTATTGATGACAAAGCGTAATCTTACCGTGAAGTTCTGGGGGACGCGGGGCAGCATTCCGGTTTCGGGTCCCGATTTCGCCCGCTATGGCGGCGATTCATCGTGCGTGGAAATGCGCTGCGGCGAGCATCTCCTGATGTTCGATGCCGGCTCCGGCCTGAAGCATGCCGGGGTCGAGATCGAAAAGGAAGGCCTGAAGCGCCTCGACATGTTCTTCTCGCATTGCCACTGGGACCATATTTTCGGCATCCCGTTCTTCATGCCATTCTATCGCAGCAGCACGAAGATCCGCATCTGGTCAGGCCATCTCGCCGGCGTGATGACGACGCACGACATGATCTCCGGCATCATGAAGGCGCCCTATTTCCCGATCGTCCCCGAAATCTTCATCGCCGATGTCGACTACAGGGATTTCAAGCCAGGGGATGTTCTCACCCCATATGACGGCATCGTCATGAAGACCGCCAGTCTCAACCACCCCAACGCCGCCGTCGGCTATCGCGT
>VAZZ01000394.1 GCA_005884715.1 Alphaproteobacteria bacterium
GATGCGCTTTTCGAGCACCTGGCGCGGATAGCCGAGCCGGCATTCATAGCCGTAATAGCCCGGCTGTTTCGCCTCGGGCGCGATCTCGGTGACCATCTTACGGAAGGCATCGGCATCCTGCCAGGACGAATAGCCGCCGTAATCGGCATCGATCATCGGATCGCCCAGCCCCTTCAGCACCCGGAAGCTGCGCGCCGAAAACGGCTCGCGCGCATAAACATCGATGGCGTCCGATATCTTCCTCACATCACGCGGCGAGCCATCGGGACAGGCCGTCTGCGCAAGCAAGGGCGTTGAGCTGAAAGCCAGCAGGGCGATCAGGGAAATAATCCGGCGAGACATGGGCGACTCCCTCTAGAACGGCAAAATCATACCGTCATATGCGGGTTCGATATAGGGGGGAAGCTCACGCTTCAGCTTGGCGAAATCCATGTCGATATGCATGTTGGTGAGAACGGCGCGCTTCGGCTTCAGCCGCTCGATCCAGGCCAGCGTCTCGGGCAGGCTGAAATGGCTCGGATGCGGGACCGGACGCAACGCATCGACAACCCAGAGATCGAGATGGCTCAGGGCATCGAGACTGGCATCGGGAATACCGTTCACATCGGGCGTGTAGGCCACATCGCCGAAGCGAATGCCGAGCGCCTTGGTGTTTCCATGATCGACGATGAAAGGTAGAGCGGCGATCGGCCCCCCCTTCCCTGAAATCTCGAGCTGTTCTCCTACCGTGATCCGGTTGAGGCGCAGGATCGGCGGATAGTCGCTACCGGGCGCGGTTACGAAGCAATAGCCGAAGCGGCTCACCAGCAGGTTTGCCGTCGTCTCTTCAGCCCAGATCGGGATGAGATGCCTTTGCCTTATATAGAAGGCCCTGAGCTCATCGATGCCATGCGTGTGATCGGCATGTTCATGCGTGAAGAGCACCGCATCGAGCGCATCGGTGCCGCTCGCCAGCATCTGCTCGCGAAGGTCGGGCGATGCATCGATCAGCATACATGTTTCGCCCGCCTCGCTCTTGCGATTGAGCAGTATGGAGCAACGCCGGCGCCGGTTTTTCGGGTTGGCCGGATCGCACAAGCCCCAATTATTGCCGATGCGCGGGACACCGCCCGATGATCCGCAGCCCAATATGGTGAGCGTCCCGCTCATCCCTCATGCCGCCCAGCCGGGCTTCGGCACCTTGTCGAAAAGCGCGAAGAAATTGCGGCTCGTGATGTCGGCCATTCGCTCAGGCGCCACTTCCTTGACCTCAGCCAGCTTCTCCAGCGTTTTCACGACATAGGAAGGCTCATTCGTCTTGCCGCGAAACGGCACCGGCGCAAGATAGGGCGCATCTGTCTCGACCAGCAGACGCTCCATCGGCACCGCGCGCGCGGTCGACCTGATATCTTCCGCGTTCTTGTAGGTGAGGATGCCGGAGAAGGAGACATAAGCGCCAAGCTTGAGGCCACGTTCCGCCAATTCCATCTTCGAGGAGAAACAGTGCAGCAGCGGCCTGAAGGCGCCCTTGCCCATTTCTTCTTCAAGAATGGCGGCCGTGTCGGCTTCCGCCGAGCGGCTGTGGATGACGAGCGGCAGACCGGTTTCGCGCGCCGCCGCGATATGGATGCGGAAGCTCCTCGCCTGCATGTGGCGCGGACTGTGCTCGTAGTGATAGTCGAGCCCTGCCTCCCCGATGCCGACCACCTTGGGGTGCTTCGCCAGATCGACCAGTTCCGCGACCGTGACATCGGGTTCCTCGGCCGCATTGTGCGGATGAGTGCCGATAGTGCAGAAGACATTGTCGCGGTCCTCGGCCAAGGCCAGTATCTGGTCGAATTTCCGCACCCTGGTGCCAATGGACAGCATCAGCCTGACCCCTACCCTCTCCGCACGCGCGATCACCTCTGCCAGGTCCTCGGCGAGGCCCGGATAATCGAGATGGCAATGGCTGTCGATGACATTCATGCCGGGGCGGATGTCTCGGTCTCTTCCACATGGCGCGGGAAGATGGCGGTAGGTGGCGGCAGAGAGGTGCCCGAAACCAGCCGTCCTGCGCTGCCCAGCGCCGCGAAATCGCGGGCATCAGCCGGAACCGACAGGAGATCGAGCAGCTTGCCCGCCGATACCGGCATATAGGGCTGCACCAGGATGGCGACCTGCCTGAGGATTTCGGCGGTCACATAGAGCACGCTACCCATGCGCTCAGGGTCCGTCTTCTTGAGCGCCCAGGGCTCCTGGCCGGCGAAATAGCGATTGGCGTCGGCGACCACTTTCCAGATCGAATCGAGCGCCTTGTTGATCGCCTGGACTTCATGCTGGACCCGGCACTCGGCCAGCAAGGCGTCGGTTGCTGCGAGGATGGTCTTGTCTTCTGAGCTGAGCGCGCCCATGGCCGGAATCTTGGCGGCGCAATTCTTGGCGATCATCGACAGCGAGCGCTGCGCCAGATTGCCGAGATCGTTCGAGAGATCGGCATTGATCCTGGCGATGATGGCTTCGTGGCTGTAATTCCCGTCCTGCCCGAAAGGCACCTCGCGCAAAAAGAAATAGCGCACCTGGTCGACACCGTAGCGCGCCACGAGTTCGGCTGGCGAGATGACATTGCCGACCGATTTCGACATCTTCTCGCCGCGGTTGAATAGGAAGCCGTGGCCAAAGACGCGCTTGGGGATCGGCAAACCCGCCGACATCAGGAAGGCCGGCCAGTAGACGGCGTGGAAGCGCACGATGTCCTTGCCTATCACATGCAAGTCGGCCGGCCAGTAGTGGTTGCGCTCTGATCTGTCCGGCCATCCGGTGGCGGAGAGATAGTTGGTCAGCGCATCGAGCCACACATACATGATGTGGCCCTGTGAGCCCGGCACCGGGATGCCCCAGTCGAAGGTCGTGCGCGAGACGGAAAGATCCTGCAAGCCCCGTTTGACGAAGCTCACGACTTCGTTGCGCCGCTCCGAAGGCCCGATGAAGTCAGGCTGGTCGGCATAGAGCTTGAGCAGCTTCGCCTGATAGGCCGACAGCCGGAAGAAATAGCTCGCCTCTTCCACCCATTCGACCGGTGTTCCGGTCTTGGTGGAATACTTCTTCCCGTCGCGGTCTTCGATCTCATCGGCACCGTAAAAGGCCTCATCGCGCACCGAATACCAGCCGGAATAATTCGACAGATAGAGATCGCCCGCTTCCTCGAGGCGCTTCCACAAGGCCGAGACGGTCCTCTTGTGACGGGCTTCGGTGGTGCGGATGAAATCGTCATTGGAGCAGCCGAGCGATTTCACCATGTCCTTGAACAGCTGCGCCATCTCCTCGACGAATTCGGCGGCGCTGCGGCCCTGCTTGCGAGCCGTCTGCTCGATCTTCTGGCCGTGTTCGTCGGTGCCGGTCAGGAACAGGACGTCATAGCCGTCGAGCCGTTTGAAGCGGGCAAGCGCGTCCGTTGCCAGCACTTCATAGGCATGGCCGATATGGGGAGCGCCATTCGGGTAAGAAATGGCGGTGGTGACGTAGAACTTCTCTTTCACTTAATGATTCTCGATTAATTACACGGGCTTAGCTGATCCGAGAACGGTGAGCGCATCAAGGATCGTCTGCCGGCGGTCGAGGTTTAGGGCATTTGCCAGGCGAAGGGAATGCCCGATCTCCTCATGTGCGCGGGCGAGTGCCGCCCCTTGGCCGGCGAGTGCCGCCTCACGGGCCTTGCCGGCGATAAAGGTCAGGAGCAGCTCCGAAAAGATCGTGAAATCCTCGGCCATGCCGCGTGCCTGAAGCCCGTCGGCAATGTTTATTTTGGCCGCAAGATCCATGGCTTGCGACCGGGACATGATTTGGCGCACGAGGTCGAAATATTTCGCTCCTTGTGAATTCAGGAGCTCAAGGGCACGCCCCGGGCTGCCTTTCGAAAGCCTGGCGGCGCGCTCTATCTCGTCTGAATTCTGCTCAGCCATGGTTGCGACGACCGCAATCGTATCGGCCTCAGTCAAGGCCGAGAGATCGAGCCTCAGGCAGCGCGATCGGATCGTCGGCAGTAGCCGTCCGGCCTGATGGCTGACCAGGATGAACAGCGAGTGGGCCGGCGGCTCTTCGAGGATTTTCAGAAGCGCATTGGCCGATTCGGTATTGAGGTCTTCCGCCGCATCGACGATGCAGATGCGCCAGCCCCCCTCCCCTGCCGTCCTCGCGAAGAAACCCGATGCCTTGCGCACATCATCGACCACGATCTCGCTCTTGAGGCGTTCGGCCTTGGCGTCGTAGCTGCGCTCCAGTGTAATGAGATCGGCATGGGCGCGCGCGGCGATGCGATGGGCAACCGGCGCCTCGCCCGGTACGTAGAGGCTCCTGCGCTCGGCCGCAGCCTCTGGATCAGGAAAAGCCAGCAGGAAGCGGGCCAGGCGATAGGCCAGCGTCGCCTTGCCGATGCCGCGCAGACCCGCGAACAGCCAGGCATGATGCATCCGCCGCGATGCCAGCTGGCGCAACAGCGTCTCTTCGGCACTCTGATGGCCCCTGAGATCGGTGCGCCGGCGCGGATGATGTTCGCTCTCGCGCGGATCCTCGCCATCATCGCTCATGCGACACCTGCGAGCGGAGCGACTTCACGCCAGATATCCTCAGCGACGGCCGCATAGGGCCGGCTCGAATCGATAACCCGGCAGCGCTGCGGGTCTTGCGCCGCAATCGTAAGGAAGCCTTCCCGCAATTTGCGGTGAAATTCGAGCCCCTTCTTTTCGAAGCGATCCTCGCTCCCGCCGCCGCGGCCCTTGGCGCGCTTGAGCCCCAGCTCCGGATCGACATCGAGGATCAAGGTGAGTCCAGGGCGCGTAGCACCGACGATCTTGCGTTCTAGGGCGTCGATCAGTTCCAGATCGCCGCCGCCGGCAAAGCCCTGATAGGCCCTGGTCGAATCCATGAAACGATCGCATAGGACGAGCTCGCCGCGCAGCAGCGCCGGCCGTATTGTCTCGCGCAAATGCGATTCACGCGCAGCATAGTTGAGCAGGGTCTCGGCTTGGGGAGACCAGCGTCCGACCGTGCCGGTGACCAGCAGGGCCCTTATATCTTCAGCACCCGGCGCGCCGCCAGGCTCGCGGGTCAACACGACTGCTTTTCCAGCCTTGCGGAGGCTTTCGGCAAGATCGCGGGCATGCGAACTCTTGCCGGTGCCTTCGCCACCTTCGAAGGTGATGAAGCCCGCCACGTCAGCCGCCGAAGATCATATAGAGCAGGCTGTCCCAGGCCTTGAGCCACATGGAGGAGACCGAGGCGATTTCGTTCGCAGTTTCGATTGGAAATTCAGCGACCGTGCGACCCTCCAGATTGAACTGGATGGAGCCGGCTTCCGCGCCGGCCTTCACCGGCGCCAGCAGCGGGCCGGTATAATGCAAATCCACGGTGACCTTCTGCTGTTCGGTGGGCGAAAGCATGAGGCGAATGGCCTTGGGGGTGACGAGATCGACCCAATGCGCCTCACCTCCCCATACGCGGGCGCGACCGACCCGGTCATTGGCGCCATAGATTTCGATCGGGCGGAACTGTTTGAAACCCCAGTCGAGAATTTTCTGTGCTTCCAGGCGGCGCTCGTCGAGAGACCTGGCGCCGGCGACGACAAGGACAAGCCGGCGGCCATCGCGGATCGCCGAGCCGACCAGGCCATAGCCCGCGTCCTTCGTGTAGCCGGCCTTCATGCCATCGGCGCCTGGATAGTCGATCAGCAAGGGGTTGCGATTCTTCTGGCTGATCTTGTTCCAGGTGAATTCGCGCTGGCCGTAATATTTGTAGTATTCGGGATAAGTCTTGATGATGTACTGCGCCAATATCGAGAGCTCGCGCACCGTGACCAGATGCTGCGGGTCAGGCAATCCGGTGGAGTTTCGGAACGTGGCCTTGGCCAAACCGAGCTCGCGGGCTCGCCTGGTCATGAGGTCGGCGAAGGCTTCTTCCGATCCCGCCATGCCTTCTGCAATCGCGATGCAGGCATCGTTGGCTGATTGCACAATCATGCCCTGGAGAAGGTCGGAGAGTTTGACGCGCGAATTCAGCACCGCATACATCGTGGAGCCGCCACCCGGCGCGCCACCATGCCGCCAGGCATTTTCGCTGATCAGGAACTCCTGATCCATTGTGAGCCTGCCTTGCTTCAGCGCATCGAACACCAGGATGGCCGTCATGAGCTTGGTCATGCTGGCGGGAAAGATGAGTTCATCGGCATTCTTCTGGTAGAACACATTGCCGGTGCGCGCATCGATGAGAATGGCATTGGGCACGCTCGTCTCGAGCGCCGGCGGCAAGGGCGCGGTCTGGGCGCCAGCAACCGCAATGAACAATAGGCCGGCGCAGACAATGGCAAACAGGCGATGGATGATCATGAGAGGCGAAGCTAGAAGCCTCCCCTGTCGAAATCAACCATTACGGAAGCTCAATTTTGAGTGTGAGCTGGCGCGCTTACCGGCGAAGTGGAATCACTTCGCCGAAATGGAAGCGCCCCGGATCAGGTCGGGAGCAGGCCTTTGGCGGGATTTGCTCTAAAGCGCAGCATTCGCCATGACGAGACGGGCGTCGGGATGTCCGAGATCGACCGCCTGGCGAAGCGCCGTCTGAGCCTGCCCTTCACTGCGCATTGGTCCGATGCGGACCCGATAGAGCGGTCCCGCCGATCCCACCAGTTCCTCGACCTGGACGGGACCTGAACCCTCGAACTCCTCGCGCGCTCGCTGGGCATTGTAGGGATCGGCAAACGAACCGACCTGGACGAAATATTCGGGCGACTGATAGTCGGACGTCGCCGAAGCGATGGTCGGCTCTGCAACCTGATCGTCATCATAGTTGGGCTCAGCCGCGGCAGTCTGCGTGCCGTTGTTCGTTTCGTCATTGGCTGCCGCCATCAGCTGGCGCAGCGGCGTTCCGTTGCGCAACTCGCGATTCATTGCGGCGAGATGCTCGCCCTGATCGTTGAGCGGTGCGGCTCCGATATATTGGACCCTGACCTTCGCCATACCCCTGGGCTTGAAGCCGAGGACTTCGGCCGAGCGGCGTGACATATCGATGATGCGCGTTCCGACAAAGGGACCCCGATCGTTGATCCTGACCACCACACTGCGGCCATTTTCGAGATTGGTGACCTTGGCATAGCTCGGCAGCGGTAAGGTCGCATGCGCGGCAGTGAGCTCGTTCATGTCGAACCATTCGCCGTTCGATGTCATGCGGCGGTGGAATTGCGGCCCATACCAGGAGGCGATGCCGGTCTTGTCGTAGCCCGGCTGTTCGCGCGGCGTGAATTGGACGCCGGCAACTTCATAGGCATCGCCGAGCTGGTAGTGCCCGCCGCCCTTGGGCAATGGGCCCGCCTTTGAATAATAGGGGCTGCCGATGCCGGCGAACGGATTCCTCTTCGCCGAAGAGCATCCCGCCACCATCAGGCCGACGGCAATGAAAACGGCCGAGAGCTTCAGCAGCTGGCGCATGAACTATTCCCCACTCACGGGCCCCCCGGCCCGGCTGCGCCATCCGCGCGGGGACAGTTGTGGCGTCGCGCCCGTAAAGGCGGCGTTCACAGACGTGGTTAACGAAATCTTGGAGCGCGGCCTATTCGGCAGAAGAGTCCGATTTGACCTTCTTCTCAGGCATGGGCGGCAGCTTGGGCTTGGCCGCGAGCGGATTGGCCGCGCTGAGCGGCGGCGGGGTTATGCTGCCGGTGGTGGCGGCGCTCGAAGGCGGCGTCGTGGTGGTGGTGGTGGGCTTGTCGGGCGCGCCACCTGCGGGTTCGACAGCCGGATTGGATTCCGACTGGATGACCAGCGGCGCCAGGCGCTTCGCGCTCTTGCCTGCGGCGTCATTTCCCTTAGCGGCGGCCTGGCGATAGAGGGCCAGCGCCTTGGCGGGATCAGGTTCCGTTCCCCAGCCCTTCTCGTAGAGCCCGCCGAGATTGTTCATGCCCCAGTCATAGCCCTGATTGGCCGAGCGCTCGAAAAGTTCGAAAGCCTTGCGATAGTCCTGCGCCACGCCCTTGCCGTTGAGATACATGAGACCGAGATTGTTCTCGGCCATCGCCAGCTTGCCGTCGGCGGCCTTTTGATACCATTCGACCGCCGTAGTATCGTTTTGCGCCACGCCGAGACCATGCTCATAGCAATAGCCGAGCCAATTCTCCGCCTCGATATGGCCTTGCTTGGCGGCGGCCGCATAAAGCTTGGCGGCGCGCTCCGGGCTTTTCTTGATGCCGGGGGCGCCTTCATGAAACAGCGTCGCCAGTTTGAATTGCGCCTCGGCATTGCCTTGATCGGAGGCCTTACCATACCACTTCGAGGCTTCGACCTTGCTGAGCTTGACGCCCTTGCCGCTGCCATAGGCATCGGCAACAGCCATCTGCGCCTCTTCATCGCCGGCCTTGGCAAGCGCCAGCTTCTTGTTGAACGGCAAGCTGTCCAGCGTCTGGGCAACGGCGCTCAGCGACATCAAAACGGCGAAGCTTACGGCAGCAAGGGCAAGACCGAACTTGCGCATTATTGTCAGACTCCCGGATTCCTCAGCGATTGTGAGCGTGAGTCTGAGCACAAAATGTGTCAGCACTCTGACTTCGGCCGGCGGTGCTTCTTTTCGGCTCAATTGACCTTGCTGAAGGTATTCGTCTTGCAGAAGATGCCGGCGACGCAGCCCTTTAGCTTGATCACATTGCCGCTGAGCCTCATGGTTGCACTATACGTCTTGCCGTCATCGGCGTTGTAGATGGCGCCTTTCCAGGTATTCTCGCCATCGGGCTTCATGTCGCTGAGCACGTTGAGGCCCATCAGCGGACGATGGCGCAGAGCCGGGTTCTCGTTATGACGATCGATCTTGGGCGTGCCGTCCTTATAGGTGGGCTCCTTGAGGCCAACAATATTGGCGCACAGTTCGCCGCCGCATTGTTCGACTTTTACGGTCACTTTGCCGCTGTCGAGCCGCCATACGCCCGAGGGATCATCCGCATGAGCTATGCTCATGGTCGTGGTCGCCATCAAGGCGAGGGCGGCAAGGCTGATTGCTTTCATCTCTTATCTCCGAATTTTTGGGGCCTGATTGGGGAGACTATGCCGATCCCCTTGATTTATCACAAGTCCATGGCCGCTACTTTTGCCGGTTGAATGGCGATATCGTGTTAAGTTTGCGGCAATGACAAGCATTTTTCGTGAACGGGCCGGAACATCGGAGCTTCCCTCCATCTGCCAAGGCCATGCGGGATTTTTCCAGAGATTTGGGAGAATATTTGCCCCGCTCGCGGAAATTATCCGTCAGACAAATGTAATCATCAGTAAAACTACGTGACGGAACCGATCGGCACTGCGGAAACTTTCTTCGATATTCACTAAAGGAAATTCCGTGATGGAAACCGTTGTCACTGTCGATCGCAAATTTTTCTTACGAGTACTTTATGCGTTGATAACCGCGACAATTGCATCAGGTGCGTTGGCTACTTTCTTCACTGCATCGCAATGGCTCTCCATCGAATAGCGTTTCAATAGGCCCCACCATAAGGATGGCCAAAACGGCTGATATTTCCAGAATTTCCAGCGGCCCTACGGTTTGGGGCGTGACGGCCTTAGCTAAGCCCTTGCGCCGTGATCCAGCAATGCTATGTGTCCCAGGCGACGGAGGGGTGGCAGAGTGGTCGATCGCGGCGGTCTTGAAAACCGTTGAGGGTTCACGCCCTCCGGGGGTTCGAATCCCTCCCCCTCCGCCATCCATCTTTGAATTCATTGAATAATCGCCCCATACCGCGCCGTTTGTCGGGTACGAGCGCGACCCGCGTTCCGAACGAAGCATCGGGCGTTAACGTACCGGAAGCGGGTGCCCAATCGCATCCGCAACCGGAAAGGCCCGGATGGGTCCCCACGGGGGCGCTTGTGGGGGGATTCCATTGGCTGCATTCAAGTGGCGACACCCTAAAAATGTGCCCCCGACCTTCATGGTTTGGCTGAACCTAAGAAGTAAGAATTCAAATATAAGATATTGATAATAGTGAGAATAGCTTATGGCTTTGGGACCGGCTGTGGCGGCTGAGGATTAGGGATCGGATCGTGGGGAGGAATAGGCGTCGGCTCAGGTCCAGGCGGATTTGGTTGCGGAGGTGTGGGAATCGTTGCCATGCAAACCCAACGTTTTCAGAGAACGGCGGTTCCGGCATGCCTCATAGCGCCAGTTCGAGCACAGTCCTGCACGACGTCGATGGCGTCCGCTTCGTGACGACAAACCCGGCCCGCAGATAGGCGCACATCGCCGCATCATTGCCCGCCGCGACTTCCAGCTCCAGCCGGGTCGCTTCACGCTCCCGGGCCCATCCGACGACCGCCTCGGTGAGCAGTCTCGCAATGCCGGCGCCCCGCACATCGGGCGCCACCCACATGCTGATCAGATGCGTGACTTGGGGTTCGCCGGCCCGCATCCAGCTGCCGGCAATCCCCACGGCCTGGCGCTCGTGGAATGCCGCGAAATATACTCCATCGCGTGGCCAGGCTCGCCGCTCATCCTCGGAGCGATGAATCTCGAGATCGTAGCTGCTGGCGAACGCCCACGGGCTGTCTTGGAGGGCGGCGAGACGCAGGTCGCGCTTGAGCTGCCATTCGCAGGCACTGAGGGAGCGGACGACTATCGGCGGATGATCGATCAATTGCCGCTCCACGGTTATTGAGGAAATCATCCATTTCAGATCCCAGCCGCGCTCGCCATCATAGCGATAGCGAAGAGACTGCAATACCCCCTCGACCCGAAGCGATGGCAGTCCGAACTCCGTTGCCCCGATAGATGTTCACGTTAACACCGCGGCCGTGGGCCAGTTGACAGTGCGGAACCGGCATCCGAAAAGATACCTGCGAAATGGCAAATCAGCCCTGAAGGAGAGCACCTTTATGATTAAGATGATGA
>VAZZ01000395.1:0-1027 GCA_005884715.1 Alphaproteobacteria bacterium
ATCACCGTGTCGGCGAGGCGGTTGAGATCGAGGCCCTGCGCCTGGAGCGCCGCCATGTCGGAGAGCGGCGTGGCCTCGATCCAGTCAGTGGTGAGCACTTGCCTCGCGGTCAGTTGCCATTCGACCTTGGGGACACGGAAGCCCGGATCATCCGCCACATTGGCGGCCATCTCCTTGATGGCCGAGGCTTCCATGCGCAGATCCATTTCCAGCTTGACCGACTGCGCCAGGGTCTCGGTCGCATCGACGGGGCGCAGGCGCCTTGCCGGCGCGCTCATCCGCTCGATCAGACGCGCCGCAAAGAAGAAGTCGGAAAGATCGCGGGCAAAGCGCTGCTCGATGCCGGGCCGCAAGATCTTCACCGCCACATCGCGTCCGTCCTGCGTCGTGGCGCGATGCACCTGGGCGATCGAGGCGGCAGCGACCGGCGGGCCGAACGTCGTGAATATCTCATCGGCATCGCGGCCGAGATTGGCCTTGACCATCTGGCGCGCCATTGCCATGGCGAAAGGCGGCAGGCGGTCCTGCAAAGTGCGCAATTCTGCAGCACGCGCCGGACCGACGATATCGGGGCGCGTTGCCAGAAACTGGCCGAGCTTCACATAGCTGGGCCCCAGTTCCGCCAAAGCGGCGCTCAATTTGCCATTGCCATGAGATTTGGTGGCGATGAGTTTGGCCAGGCCCAAGCCGGTGCGCGCCGATAAAGGCAGCGACGCCTCGTCTTCCGGCGGTGGAAAGGCATCGTGGCGCGCCAGAACCCAACCGACGCGGGCAAGGCGGAAGAGGTGACCGAAAAAACCCATCAGATGCGCCAACCCCAATGGATGGCGACGATACCGCCGGTCAGGCTTCGATGGCCGACATGGCTGAAGCCCGCTTGCCTGATCATGGCCTCGAATTTTTCCTGATCGGGAAAGGTGCGGATGCTCTCGACGAGATAGCGATAGGCGGCACCATCGCCAGTCACCACTTTGCCAATGGCCGGAATGGCGGTGAAGGAATAGGCGTCATAGATTTGATCGAGGCC
>VAZZ01000395.1:1310-16763 GCA_005884715.1 Alphaproteobacteria bacterium
GATGACGCTGAAATCCTGCGGTCCCTTGGGTGGCGACAGCAAGGTGACGAAATCGTCCTTCCACAGCCGGTGCAGGCCCGCCGACATAAGATCGTTCATCTGGTCGTAGCGCGCCGCCACCTTCGAAAAGACCTCGTTGACGAGGCCCTGTTTTTCCGCTTCCGCCACATCGCGAAAGCCGAAAGGAGCGGTTTGCTTGGGAGTATCCGTCATGGCGGCGGACCATAGAACAGGATGGTTGAGAATGCCATGCCGCGACGGGGCAATATCCTCGCCCTCACCCCTACTCTCACCCCCGGTGGGGGCGAGGGGGTGTTATTCGGAGAGGACGGGTCTACTGACACTTTCCGTCGCGAACGGCTTTTAAGGATGTCTCTTATCCTCACACCCAAACTGGTCTAACAGTCGAACCATGCCGGAACTGCCAGAAGTCGAAACCGTGATGCGCGGCCTCGAAAGCGTGCTCACTGGCCAGCGCATCAGCGAGGTGCGCCTCGCCCGCAACAATCTGCGCTTCCCCTTCCCGCCCGACTTCGCGAAGCGGATCGAGGGCCGCCTGGTGCTGCGCCTCAAAAGACGGGCGAAATATATCCTGGCCTTCCTCGAAGGCGGCGAGGTCCTGATCCTGCATCTCGGCATGTCGGGCCGCTTCACCATCATCGATGCCAAGGGCCGGCTGACCGGGCTCGGCGAATTCTATGATGAGAGCGTCACGGCCGGGGCCGGCAGCGGACCGCATGACCATGTCGTCTTCACCCGCGAGGATGGCCTTCGCATCGTCTATACCGACCCGCGCCGCTTCGGCCTTATGGATCTCGTCGGCGAGACCGGCCTCGAAGCGCACAAGCTTCTCGCCGCCATTGGGGTCGAACCGCTTGGCAATGAATTCGACGCCAACTATCTTGCCGAAGCGTTCCGCAGCAAGAAGGCGCCGCTCAAGGCAGCGCTTCTCGATCAGACGCTCATTGCCGGCCTCGGCAATATCTATGTGTGCGAGGCGCTGCATCGCGCAGGGCTCTCGCCCAGGCGTAGGGCCCAAAGCCTGGTCAAGAAGAATTCCTATGATCCCCGCCTCGAAGAGCTGGTGCGCCATATCCGCGCCGTGCTCCTGGAAGCCATTGCCGCCGGCGGCTCGACGCTGCGTGACTTTGTCCACCCCAAAGGCGAGAAGGGTTCGTTCCAGCAGGTCTTCGCCGTCTATGACCGCGAAGGCGAGAAATGTCCGAAGCGGCGCTGCGGCGGCACCATCAGGCGCATCGTCCAGTCGGGCCGCTCCACCTTCTATTGTCCGAGGTGCCAGAAATAGCCTATCTCTCGCTCGCAAAGTGAGAGAGAGATGCCATGACCTATGAGAATATCCTCGTCGAAACCCATGATGGCGTAGGCCTCATCCGGCTGAACCGGCCACAAGCGCTCAATGCATTGAATGCCGCCCTCATCGCCGAGCTCGGCCAGGCGCTCGCCCAATTCGATCAGGATCAAAAGATCGGCGCTATCGTCATCACCGGCAGTGAGAAGGCCTTTGCCGCCGGCGCCGACATCAAGGAGATGGCGTCCAATTCCTTCATGGAGGCCTATCTCGGCGACTTCCTCGCGAGCTGGGACAAAGTAGCGAGCCAGCGAAAGCCGGTGATTGCCGCGGTGGCGGGCTTCGCCTTGGGCGGCGGTTGTGAACTCGCATTGATGTGCGATTTCATCATCGCGGCCGAGACAGCGAAATTCGGCCAGCCGGAAATCCAGCTTGGCGTCATGCCGGGGGCGGGCGGCACCCAGAGGCTCACCCGCGCTATCGGCAAATCGAAAGCGATGGACATGGTCCTGAGCGCACGCATGATGGATGCGGCGGAGGCTGAGCGCTCGGGCCTCGTTTCGCGCGTTGTGCCGGCCGAGAAGCTTCTGGATGAAGCGCTGGATGCTGCGAAGAAAATCGCTTCCTTCTCGCAGCCGATCGCTATGATGGCCAAGGAATCGGTCAACCGCACATTCGAGACGACGCTTGCCGAAGGTATCCGCTTCGAGCGCCGCCTGTTCCATGCGATGTTCGCCACCGAAGATCAGAAGGAAGGCATGGCGGCCTTCATCGACAAGCGCAGACCCTCCTTCAAGAACCGCTGAAGCCCTGCACGATTAGAAGCGAGGCCCCGAGAATCACGACCGCATCGAGGATGGCGGTATGGGCCTTCCGTTCTCGCGCAGCATTGCATCAGCGGAGAGGCCCCGCATGATCTGGCGTCGGTCCGTCAGCGAAATCGGGATGGTCTATTTGGATTGACCGCGTAGATAGGACGCCGAGCTCCGAGCGCAATGGCGGGGATGCGCCGCATCGGAAAATGCGCTAGATTACGCTCGGAGATATCGGAGCGCGAGCATGGTCCCCTATCGATCAACAGGCACAAGGCTTGCCGTTTCGTGGCTCGCGGCTGGCGCGGCCTTGGTCTTTGCTGCGGCACCTTTATTTGCCAATCCGCAAGGTGGCGCTGTCCTTCTTACCAATGGGCCATGGACATCGCGCGACTATGTCCAGGCGATCTTCGCCGTGCATAATGGCGATATCACCTTGCCGCGGCGCGGCAATCCGAAAACCGAGGCCTTCTTCGACAGGCTGGTCGATCGCGGCAATATCGAGCTTCTACTGGCGAGTTCCCGCACCGTCGAAGAGAAAAGTGGCCAGGTCCTCATCATCCTCTCGGCGACCGGCGAATTTCGCGGCCGCTATGGCTATGCGGTGGCGCTTGGCGATGATGTCCAGAATGAACTCATCCAGCTCCAGATCTTTCGCCTTTATCTCATCGATCGACTGGCAGCGCTCACTGCGCTGGATCGGTCCGCGGGCCCGCGCCTCAATAGCGCCATTGCCACGACGCTTTCCGGGACCCTCGATACGCTCGCCGAGAACCATATTTTCAGTCGGGACCAGCGTGTTGCGCTCGGCCTCGCGCTTGCTTTGCACTATCCGGCGATCCGACCGACGCTCGAGGCCCCGCAGCGCCAGGCGATCGCGACGCGGCTTGCCGCGATGTCGACGGGCGAGGACGACCCTGTCCTCAGATCGGCTTTTGCCGCAGCACTCAGTGAGGGCAGAGGCGGCAATTGACGGCCTCCTTTTGGACGACTATAAGCCCGCCATCCGATGAGGGGATAGGCAGTCCGCATGCTTTATTGAGCCTGCGGCATTTTTGCATTGAACCGATATCGACCGGTTTCAACTTCAGGAAGTGATTTAATGGCGAACACAAGTTCGGCGAAAAAGGCGACACGCGTTGCGGCTCGCCGTGCCGTCATCAACAAGGACCGCACCAGCCGGGTGCGGACATCCGTGCGCAAGGTCGAGGAAGCACTGAGCGCCGGCGACAAGGCCGCGGCGGAAGCCGCTCTCAGAGCCGCCGAGCCGGAGCTCATGCGCGGCGCGCAGAAGGGCATACTCCACAAGAACGCGGCGGCCCGTAAAGTGTCCAGGCTCGCTAAGCGTGTAAAGGCGATCAAGTAACATTCTGAAATATAGCCGGTTTTCCGGTCATCCACAGGCGGCGCGCCGGCAAAAACCGGACGCGCCGTTTTTCTTGTTCAGGCTACTGACGGTTTGGCGCAATAATTTCCATTATTTTTCATGGCGTTATAGGAGTGCAGGTTGGAAATCGGATGAAGGCGGATGAAAAGCCCTTTGGCCAAACGGGCGAATCGAATTTTTGTGGCGACTGTGGTTTTTTAGCACCTATAGCGGACAGCCAATTGAATCCTGCATGCGAGTCAACCACTTGCCAAAGCTTGCCGTGACGCGAAGGGCAATCGGCACGATACCGAAAGAAAAATCCGTATACGGAGTAGCATCGGAGCTCAGTTGTCACTTGGGCGGGCTTGTGAGTATGGTCTTCGGGTGCTGTCGAGGGGCTGCGGCAGAGGTGAAATGGGTAAGTCAGTGAAGGTCACATGCGGGGCTCGATAGTGACCGGGTTTTCTAAATTTAGTTCGCCTTAGGTTCGGTCAGGACCGGAAAGGAGTTGGCTTGCGGATCAGTTGCATCCGCAAGATGGGAGTTTGCGTGCCGAAAGCGCGGCTAATCGCTCGAGTACAAGAAACTAAGGGGTTTAGGTATGATGACAGATGCGGCGGGATTCGAGCTCAAACAGAGCTGGTCCAGAATTGCTCAACGGCTCAAGGCAGAGCTTGGCGATGACCTCTATACGAGTTGGTTCGCGCGGATGGAACCTGAGGCATGTGCCGACGGCCGTCTCGCCGTTTCGGTACCCACGCGGTTCTTGAGAAACTGGATCGAGACGCATTACGCGGCGAAACTGCTCAAGGCCAGCGAAGCCGAACTCGGCCACCTCGACAATGTTAATGTCAAGGTCCGCACCAGGGGCGTGCCGCAGCGTCCGCAAGATGTCGCCGACCGACGCATCACCCGCGAAGAACAACAGGAGCCGGCTGGCCGCACAATGACGCTGCCGGTGCAGGCGCTGCATCAGCCGGCGGCCGAGCGCGGCTCGCCGCTCGATCCGAACCAGACCTTTCAAAGCTTCATCACCGGCGGCTCGAACCGCCTCGCTCATGCGGCGGCCCAGCGCATATCGGAATCGCAGCCGGGGCTACCGGTGAGCTTCAATCCGCTGTTCATCCATTCGGCCGCCGGTCTCGGCAAGACGCATCTCCTCAATGCGATCGCCTGGCGGGTGCGCGAGCGCCATCGCGAGCGCAAAGTGCTGTTCATCACTGCCGAACGCTTCATGTATCATTTCATCGGGGCGCTCAGGTCGCGCGACACGATCGGCTTCAAAGACTTCTTCCAGTCGATCGACGTGCTGCTCATTGATGATTTCCAGTTCCTGCAAGGCAAGTCGATGACGCAGGAATTTTACCATACGTTCAATTCGCTGGTGGACGCCAAGCGCCAGATCGTGATCGCGGCGGACTCGCCGCCCGCCCAACTCGACGCCATCGACCAGCGCATGCGCTCGCGCCTGATGGGCGGGCTCGTCGTCGATGTCGAATTGCCGGAGCTCGACTTGAGGCGCGAGATCCTGGCGCGGCGCCTCGCCGAAGTCGCCGGGCGTGACCCGCAGATCCGCGTCGATCCCGATGTCGTCGAATTCATCGCCAACAAGGTGCAGGGCGGTGGGCGCGAGCTCGAGGGCGCGCTCAACCGCGTCATCGCGCATCAGCAGTTCTCGCATGCGCCGCTCTCCGTCGATCTCGCCGCCATGGTCTTGCGCGACATGTCGGCCAATCCGGACCAGTGCCGGGTGCGCATCGACGACATCCTGAAAGTGATCGGCCGTCACTACAATGTGGCGCGCGCCGACCTCTTGTCGCCGCGCCGCGCCCGCTCCGTGGTGGTGCCGCGCCAGATCGGCATGTATCTCGCCAAGAAGCTCACCCCGCGCTCGTTGCCCGAGATCGGCCGCCGCTTCGGCGGGCGCGATCACTCCACCGTCCTGCATGCGGTACGCAAGATCGAGGATTTGATGAAAAGCGACGACCGGCTTGCCCGCGAGGTCGCCCTCCTGATCCGGCTGATAGAACAACAATAGACAAGCGCCGCGGGGCAGGCTTAAGCTCTGCGGCCCAGCGGCTAGACAGGATTGCGACACATATGCGGGTGACTATCGAGAGATCGGCCTTTCTCAAGGCCCTCAACCATGTGCAGAGCGTGGTGGAACGGCGCAATACCATACCCATCCTGTCCAATGTGCTGGTCCACGCCAAGGGCGATGCCATCAAGCTCACCGCCACCGACCTCGATATCGAGATCATCGAGACGGTCTCAGCCGAAGTTGCCCAGGAGGGCGCGGTGACCGTCGCCGCCCATATGCTCTATGATATCGTGCGCAAGCTTCCCGACGGCGCCCAGCTCGAGCTCGACCAGGGTCCCGATGCCGGTCGCGTCAGCATCAAGGCTGGCCGTTCGCGCTTCGCCCTCCAGGCGCTGCCGCCGGAAGATTTTCCCGATCTCAATGCCGGCGAGCTCGCCAACCGCTTCACCCTGTCGGCGGCCGATCTCAAGGGGCTGGTGGAAAAGACCCGCTTTGCCATCTCGACCGAGGAGACCCGGTATTATCTGAACGGCATCTATCTGCACGAGGTCGCCGCCAGCAAGGTGCTGCGCGCGGTCGCCACCGACGGTCATCGTCTGGCCCGGGCCCAGGTTGCGCTGCCGGCAGGGGCGAAAGGCATGCCCGGCATCATCGTGCCGCGCAAGACCGTGCTCGAACTCGTCAAGTTGATCGAGAGCGACGAAGGCGAGATCGAGGTGGCGCTCTCCGCCTCCAAGATCCGTTTCTCGTTTAACGGATTGACGCTGACCTCCAAGCTGATCGACGGCACCTTCCCTGATTACGAGCGGGTCATTCCACGCAACAACGACAAGACGCTCGATGTCGATACCAAGCTGTTCTCGAGTGCCGTCGACCGGGTTTCCACCATCTCCTTCGAGAAGGGCCGGGCGGTGAAGCTCAATGTCGGCGACGGGCGGGTGGTGCTCACCGTCAACAATCCGGATTCGGGCTCGGCGGAAGAGGAAATCGCCGCGAGTTACGAATCCGATCCGATCGATATCGGCTTCAATTCGCGCTACCTCCTCGACATCGCGTCCCAGATCAAGAGCGATACGGCGAGATTCAAGCTTGCCGATGCGGGCTCGCCCACCATCGTGCTCGATCCTTCCGACGACCAGGCGCTCTATGTGCTGATGCCGATGCGGGTGTGAGAACGAGACTGGCGCCCTCCTCCTTCACCCTCACCCGCCTGACGCTCACCGATTTCCGCAATTACGCGGCGCTGAGACTCGATCCCGGGCCTTTGCTCGTGGTCTTGACCGGTCCCAACGGCGCCGGCAAAACCAATCTCATCGAGGCCATATCGCTCTTAGGTGCAGGGCGCGGCCTCAGGGGAGCCCTGTTCGAGGATCTGGCGCGCCTCGGCGGCAATCGCGGCTGGGCCATCGCGGCCCATGTCTCATCGCCCGACGGCGAAACCCGCCTCGGCACCCAATGGATGCCGGGAGGCGATGGTGCCAACCAGACCCGTCAGGTCGTCATCGACGGCATCCCGCAGAAGAGCCCCGGCGTCCTCGCCCATCATATGCGTTTGATCTGGCTCACCCCCGCCATGGACCGGCTGTTTGCGGGCCCCGCTTCGGACCGGCGACGCTTCCTTGACCGCCTCGTCACCGCCAATGACCCTGAACATGCTTCGCGCGTGCTGGTCTTCGAAAAGCTCATGCGTGAACGCAACCTGCTCCTCGAAGAAACACGCCCCGATGGCCTGTGGCTGTCGGGCCTAGAAGCCCAGATGGCAGAGGCCGCGGCAGCCATCGCGGCGGCGCGACTCCATGCCGTCGCCGCCTTGCAAAATCACATAAAATTCCTACTTAAAGGGAGCGCTTTTCCCGCCAGTACACTGGGCTTGCAGGGCGATCTCGAAGACCGCCTCAAGACCATGCCGGCCGTGCAGGCGGAAGACGGATATCGTAGACTTCTTCTCGAATCGAGGGCCAATGACAAAGAGGCGAGACGCACGCTTTCAGGCCCGCACAGGAGTGATCTTTTGGTATCCCACTCGTCCAAATCCATGGCGGCGGCGCTCTGCTCGACTGGCGAACAGAAGGCGCTGCTGATCGGGCTGATCCTGGCGCAGGCTGCGTCTGTGAAAGAGGAAAGTGGCGGCGCTCCCGTCCTTCTTCTTGACGAAGTTGCGGCCCATCTTGACGCGAAGAGGCGGTCGGGATTGTTCGAAACGCTTGAAGGACTTGGGGCGCAAAGCTTCATGACGGGCACCGATGAGGCGCTTTTCAACGGGCTTGGCAAGACGGCTGATTTCCTCCATGTGGAGGGCGGTGTTGTTACGAGGCGGTAATGGCTGATCCGATCAAAAAGGCGGCGGAAGATTATGGCGCCGATGCCATCAAGGTGCTCAAGGGCCTTGATGCGGTGCGCAAGCGACCGGGCATGTATATCGGCGACACCGATGACGGCTCGGGCCTTCATCACATGATCTACGAGGTGGTGGACAACGCCGTCGACGAGGCGCTGGCGGGCTATTGCGACCGCGTCATCGTCACCCTCAATGCCGATGGCTCCTGCACGGTTTCGGACAATGGCCGCGGCGTGCCGACCGACATCCATCCGAGCGAGGGCGTCTCGGCGGCCGAGGTCATCATGACCCAGCTCCATGCCGGCGGCAAATTCGACCAGAATTCCTACAAGGTGTCGGGCGGCCTCCACGGCGTTGGCGTGTCGGTCGTCAATGCGCTTTCGATCTGGCTCAAACTGCGCGTCTGGCGCTCGGGCAAGGAACACGCCCTGAGCTTCACCAATGGCGTCGCCGATGCGCCGCTCGCGGTGGTGCGCGACAGCCATGACAAGCGCGGCACCGAAGTCACCTTCCTGCCGTCGCCGGAAATCTTCACCAAGACCGAATTCGACTATGCGACGATCGAGCATCGTCTGCGCGAGCTTGCCTTCCTCAATTCGGGCGTGCGCATCCTGCTCGCCGACCGGCGCGGCGTCGAGCCCAAGGAAGTCGAGCTCTTCTATGAGGGCGGCATCCAGGCGTTCGTGCGCTACCTCGACCGCACCAAGCAGGCACTCGTCGCCGATCCGATCATGATGCGTGGCGATCGGGACGGCCTCACGGTCGAATGCGCTTTGTGGTGGAATGACAGCTATCATGAGAACGTGCTGTGCTTCACCAACAATATCCCGCAGCGCGACGGCGGCACGCATCTCGCCGGTTTCCGCGGCGCGCTTACCCGCGTCGTCAACAACTATGCGGCCTCGAGCGGCATCGCCAAGAAAGAGAGAGTGGCGCTCACCGGCGATGACGCTCGCGAAGGCTTGACCTGCGTGCTGTCGGTCAAGGTGCCCGATCCCAAATTCTCCTCGCAGACGAAGGACAAGCTCGTCTCCTCGGAAGTACGCCCGGTGGTCGAAAGTCTCATCGGCGAGGAACTCGCCGCCTGGTTCGAAGAACATCCCCAGGATGCGAGACAGATCGTCGGCAAGGTGGCGGAAGCCGCCGCCGCCCGCGAAGCCGCCCGCAAGGCGCGCGAACTGACGCGGCGCAAGGGTGCGCTCGATATCTCCTCGCTGCCGGGCAAGCTTGCCGACTGCCAGGAGCGCGATCCGGCCAAGTCCGAATTGTTCATCGTCGAGGGCGACTCTGCCGGAGGCTCCGCCAAACAGGCGCGCAACCGCGAGAACCAGGCGGTGCTGCCTTTGCGCGGCAAGATCCTCAATGTCGAGCGTGCCCGCTTCGACAAAATGCTGTCCTCGGCCGAGATCGGCACTCTCATCACCGCCTTGGGCACCGGGATAGGGCGCGAAGAATTCAACCCCGACAAGCTCAGATATCACAAGATCATCATCATGACGGATGCCGATGTCGACGGCGCCCATATCCGCACTCTTCTCCTCACCTTCTTCTATAGGCAGATGCCGGAACTCATCGAGCGCGGCCACCTCTTCATCGCGCAGCCGCCCCTCTACAAGGTCAAGCGGGGCTCCTCCGAGCAGTATCTCAAGGACGGCAAAGCGCTCGAGAATTACCTGATCGAGGCTGGACTCGAAGGCTCCACCCTGGCGCTCGCCTCAGGCGCCGAACGCGCCGGTGGTGATCTGCGCCAGATCGTCGATGAGGCGCTTTCCGTCAGGGCCGCGCTCGATGCCTTGCATTCGCGCTATTCGCGCACGGTCATCGAACAGGCGGCGATCGCCGGCGTCCTCAATCCCGAAGTTCTGTCCAATGCCGAGAATGCGACGGCAGCGGCGAGCTATATCGCAAGAAGGCTGGATGCCATTGCGGAAGAAACCGAGCGCGGCTGGTCTGGCTCGCCCTCTTCAGACGGCGGCCTCGTCTTTGCCCGCGAAGTGAGGGGTGTCAATGCGAGGCCCGCCAGATTGCGCCGCAGGGATACCGACATGGTCATCCATGGGCCGATCGATCTCCTGGAAGCGGTCTTCGCGGCCGGGCGCAAGGGCATCACCATGCAGCGCTACAAGGGCCTCGGCGAAATGAACCCCGAACAGCTCTGGGAGACGACGCTCGATGCCAATGCGCGCTCGCTGCTCAGGGTCAGGGTGAGCGAGCTCGACGAGGCGGATGACATCTTCACCAAGCTGATGGGCGATGTGGTCGAGCCCCGACGCGACTTCATCCGCGACAATGCGCTGTCGGTCGCCAATCTGGACGTGTGAATATTTCCCTCCCCCTTGCGGGCTGGGAAGATGTTTCCAAGCTTGCCCCGGCCCCTTCATTTCGCTATAGAGCCCTCGTTCCAGGCCGCCTGTTCATAATGGGCGCGTTCGCGGGGCGCTAACGGCTCGCCGGCTGCGCCCCTAACTGTTTCCGGACCATACTCGAGCTATAGCCTGGGTGGCCTTGTTAAGCCGGAAATGACGTGGTTTGCCCGTTCGCGCTCCTATTTTGATGACGGAGCCCTGCGGGAGGTCCTGCGGATATTGCCGTGGGCCAGCCTCGATATCCAGGAAAACTGACCGTATGGCAAAAACTGCCGACACACTCACGCCGACCCGCGCCGACTTCGAAGCTCTGCTCGCCGAATCCTTCGGCACCGGCGCGTCCGCCGAAGGCTCCGTCGTCAAGGGCCGCGTCGTCGCCATCGAAAACGATTATGCGATCATCGATGTGGGCCTCAAGACCGAAGGCCGGATCGCCCTCAAGGAATTCTCGCAGCCCGGCAAAGACGTCGCCATCAAGGTGGGCGATGACGTCGAAGTCTATCTCGAGCGCATCGAAAATGCGCTGGGCGAAGCCGTCCTCTCGCGCGACAAGGCGCGCCGCGAGGAAGCCTGGACCCGCCTCGAACAATCCTCCGCCAACAATGAGCGCGTCGACGGCGTCATCTTCGGTCGCGTCAAGGGCGGCTTCACGGTCGATCTCGGCGGTGCGGTGGCCTTCCTGCCCGGCAGCCAGGTCGATATCCGCCCGATCCGCGATGTGGGCGCCCTGATGAACGTCACTCAGCCCTTCCAGATCCTCAAGATGGATCGTCGCCGCGGCAATATCGTCGTGTCGCGCCGCGCCATCATGGAAGAGACACGTGCCGAGCAACGCTCGGAGCTGGTGCAGAACCTCACCGAGGGCCAGGTGGTCGATGGTGTGGTCAAGAACATCACCGATTACGGCGCGTTCGTCGATCTGGGCGGCATCGATGGCCTGCTCCATGTGACCGATATCGCCTGGAAGCGCGTCAATCATCCTTCCGATGTGCTGTCGGTCGGCCAGACGGTGAAGGTGCAGATCATCCGCATCAATCCAGAGACGCAGCGCATCTCGCTCGGCATGAAGCAGCTCGACAAGGATCCGTGGGATGGCGTCGCCGCCAAATATCCGATCGGCGCCAAGGTCAAGGGCCGCGTCACCAACATCACCGATTACGGTGCGTTCGTTGAGCTCGAAGACGGCATCGAAGGTCTCGTCCATGTCTCTGAAATGAGCTGGACCAAGAAGAACGTGCATCCGGGCAAGATCCTCTCCACCTCGGAAGAGATCCAGGTGCAGGTGCTGGAAGTCGATCCGTCCAAGCGGCGCATCTCGCTCGGCCTCAAGCAGGTCCAGCAGAATCCGTGGGACAGCTTCAAGGAGAAGCATCCGACCGGCACGATCGTCGAAGGCGAGATCAAGAACATCACCGAATTCGGCCTATTCGTCGGTCTCGACGGCGATGTCGACGGCATGGTGCATCTCTCCGATCTCGACTGGAAACGGTCGGGCGAAGAGGCGATCAAGGACTACAAGAAGGGCGATCACGTGCGCGCCCAGGTTCTCGATGTCGATATCGAGAAGGAGCGCATTTCGCTTGGCATCAAGCAGGTCGCGGGCGACCCGATGGAGACCCTCGCCGGTGTCAAGAAGGGCGACACGGTCACCTGCGAAGTCGTGGGCGTTGAAGAGAACGGCCTCAATGTGAAGATCGCCGGCTCCGAGATGACCGCCTTCATCAAGCGCGCCGACCTGGCGCGTGACCGCTCCGAGCAGCGCCCCGAGCGCTTCGCGGTCGGCGAGAAGGTCGATGCCAAAGTCACCCAGATCGATGCGAAGAGCCGCAAGATCATGGTTTCCATCAAGGCGCTCGAAATCGCCGATGAGAAAGCAGCGGTCGCGCAATATGGCTCGTCCGATTCAGGCGCCTCGCTCGGCGACATTCTGGGTGCCGCACTCAACAAGGCGAAGAAGGACGCCGAGTCCAAAAGCTAATGCTTATGCCGGCCGGGCGCAGCGCCCGGCCGGCATCTTTCAGAATCTCTATAAGGACCCCGCGCGATGGCGACCGAAGCTGAACTGATCATCGACAGGCGGCGGCTGAAACGCCGTCTGACCTTCTGGCGTGTGGCTTCCATCCTTCTCTTCATCGGCGGGCTTCTCGCTCTCGCCTCGGCTTCCGGCGGCTTCGACTTCAGCAAGCGCATCGATCATATCGCGCGGGTCAAGATCACGGGCCTCATCACCGGCGACCAGCAGACCCTCGATCTCCTCGCCGACATCGCCAAGGCCGATCACGTGAAAGGGCTCATCATCCGCATCGACAGCCCGGGAGGCACCACGGCAGGCTCGGAAGCGATCTATGAGGCAATCCGCAAGATCGCCAAGGACAAGCCGGTCGCGGCCGTGATGGACACGATCGCCGCCTCCGGCGGCTATATCACCGCCATTGCCGCCGATCATATCGTGGCGCGCGGAAACACCATCACGGGCTCGATCGGTGTGATCTTCCAGTGGGCGGAGGTATCGAAGCTCCTCGAGACGATCGGCGTCCAGATGCAGGAAATCAAATCGGGCGACCTCAAGGCCGAGCCGTCGCCATTCAAGCCGCTCTCCGAAAAAGCCCGCGAAGTGTCCAATCTGATGGTCCAGGACAGCTTCGCTTGGTTCACCGGCCTCGTCGCCGAGCGCCGCAGGCTTCCTCTCGACAGGGTGAAGATCCTGTCGGACGGGCGCGTCTATACCGGCCGCCAGGCGGTGGCGGAGAAGCTCATCGATGAATTGGGCGGCGAAGACAAGGCCGTCGACTGGATTAAGAAGGAAAAGAAGCTCAGCGCCGATATTGCCGTCAAGGACTGGGAGGCGCCGGCCGAGGACAGGGGGATATTCGGATGGGGCCTCAAGATCACTTCCGTCGCTCTCAAGGCGCTTGGCCTGCCGGACCTCGCCTTACAGGCGCAAATGGGAAAACTTGACGGTCTCGTCTCGGTTTGGCACCCTTCCCTTCAGTGAAGCAAGGCGAGCGGGCCCCCAAATGATCAAATCGGAACTGATCCAGAAGATCGCCGAAAAGAACCCCCATCTCTATCACCGGGATGTGGAGCGCATCATCAACACGATCTTCGACCAGATCATCAACGCCATGCGTGGCGGCGACCGGGTCGAATTGCGCGGTTTTGGGGCGTTTTCCGTCAAATCGCGGCAAGGCCGGCAGGGCCGCAATCCGCGCACCGGAGAACCGGTGGTCGTGGAAGCCAAGCACGTGCCCTTCTTCAAGACCGGCAAGGAATTGCGCGAGCAGCTCAACCGAACCGAGCCGTGACGTTTCGCCGGATCATCAACTGGGTGGTCGGGCTTCCGATCGCCGTCATCGTCATTGCCTTCTGCGTGGCCAACCGGCAATGGATCGAAATCTCCTTCGATCCCTTCTCGCGCACTACTCCCTTCGCCACTATGTTCATGCCGCTGTGGGCGTTGTTCTTCGTCGGCATCTTCTTCGGCATGATCGCCGGCTGGATCGCCTGCTGGTTCGCCCAGGGTAAATGGCGGCGCGCAGCGAAGGAGGCGCGCAGCGACCTGCAGCGCGTCCAGGCTGAGGTGGTCAGCCTCAAGCGCGAACGACAGGACAGAGTGGGCATCGAAGCCCCAACCGCATGAAAATAATTTCCGCTGCCGAACTGGCCGAAGCCGCCCCCTACCGCGACATCGTCGAAGCCCTGCGCCAGGGCTTTCGCGAGGACATCACCACACCCGTGCGCCATCAGCATCAGACATCCGATGTGGCGATCCTGCTCCTGATGCCCGCCTGGTCGAAGGACTTCACCGGGCTAAAGACCGTCGTCTTCAAGAGCGACAATGCAGCGCTCGGCCTGCCGACCATCACGGCAAGTTATCTTCTCATCGACAACCGGACCGGTGCTCCCGTCGCCATGATGGACGGCACCGAACTCACGCGGCGGCGCACCGCCGCAGCGAGCGCGTTGGCGGCGGATTATCTTGCCCGCAAGGATGCCACGCGAATGCTCATGGTGGGCACCGGCGCGCTCGGCGCACACTTTGTCCGCGCCCATGCGAGCCTACGCCCGATCCGAGAGGTGCATCTCTATAACCGCACGCCCGATAAGGCCAAGGGCCTTGCCACTGAGCTGGCAAAAGAAGGGTACGAAGTGAGCGTGGTGTATGATCTCGAGAAAGCGATGGGGGAGGCCGATATCATCTCCTGCGCTACCACATCGACCACGCCCATTCTGCGCGGGGCATGGCTCAGGCCCGGCACGCATGTCGATCTGGCCGGCGCCTTCAAGCCCGGGATGCGCGAGACCGATGGCGATGTGATCGCCAAAGCGCGGGTCTATGTCGATACCAGGGAAGGGGCGGAGGCCGAAGCCGGCGACCTCATCCAGGCGGAGAAAGAGGGCAAGTTCCGCATGGAAGATATCGCGGGCGATCTATCAGGCCTCTGCCGCGGCAAGACCGGCGGGCGGCGCAACAGCGAAGAGATCACCTTGTTCAAATCCTGCGGCACGGCGATCGAGGACCTGGCCGCGGCGACGCTGGTCTATTCGCGAAGCTAGAGGCTCTCGCCTCATCCTCATTTCGTCATCCCGGCGAAAGCCGGGACCCGCTGAATAAGTGCAATCTGGGCGGCGCTGCTCGCGTGGAAGAATTTAGCGGCTCCCGGCTTTCAGCCGGGATGACGGGTAATAAATTATAGGAGCGCGAGGATTTTGTCGATTTGCACACCCCCCCGTTTCGGAGTAAGGGGGCCGCGCCATGATCAGGAATCCCCTTTGCGTTGCCCTCGATACGCCCGATGTCGCGCGCGCCCTGGAGCTCGCCCACATCCTCAAGCCCCATGTGGGCTTCGCCAAGCTCGGCATGGAGTTCTTCTATGCGGCGGGCGCCAGGGGCTATGAAACTGTCGCAAAAGAAGGCCTGCCGATCTTCCTGGATCTCAAACTGCATGACATTCCCAACACCGTCGCTTCGGGCCTTCGCTCGCTGATGCGCCTCGATCCCAAACCATCGATCATCAACATACATGTGACGGGCGGCAGCGACATGATGCGGGCGGCGGCGGAAGCGATCGATGGCCGCGCTCTTCTGATCGGCGTCACGGTCCTGACGAGCCTTTCCGATGCCGATATCCATGAGGTGGGCTTCGTCCCGGAACGCAGCGGACGCGATCACGCCTCGGCACTCGCGGCACTCGCCCAAAGGTGCGGGCTCGATGGC
>VAZZ01000396.1 GCA_005884715.1 Alphaproteobacteria bacterium
ATTTTGGCTGACAGCGGATCATCCGGCCTTATGCGATAGGTCTTGTCGCTTGCCGATCTGACGACCAGGCCATGCGGCTCGATCTCATAGCGGCCATTGTCATCCTTCTCCTCGATGACCGTCTCTTGGGTCTTCTCATCCATCCAGACCTCGCGGCTGGTCGCGGGTTTTTGCAGTTCCTTGCGTTTGCCTTCTGGCGCCCCTTCGGCCGGCTTGAAGGTTGGCGCCACCTCACCTTCGATGACGCGTCTGACCGGCACATGGACGCGCGATGAACCGGCATGGATGGTGAGCTTCACCGGCTCAGGCGCCGGCCACATCAGCGGCCAGTAGCTGGTTGATATGGAGACGCGCAATTTATGCCCCTTAGGGATGCGCCAGGCGATGTCGTCGAGCGCGATCTTCATCCGGTAGCGCTTGCCGGGTTCGAGCGCCGACGGCGTTTCGCGGCTCTGATACTGGCAGAGATTCTGCAATTGATAGGTGATGCGCGTCACTTCACCCGAAGGCCATACATCATTGAGCCTAACCGCCACGAAAGCGACGGGCTTGTCGACGGAGAAATCGAGTTCGACGGCGGGCTGGCCGACAATATCCATGTCGGCGACGAGAGCGGGTGAATCAAAAGTCAGCGATCCAGCATCGTCCCTGACCTGGTTGCCGGGAAAGCCCGAACCATTGAACATGATGCAATAATCGCCGCTATCGAGGCCGATATCCTGGGGCGATGCGATGGTGAGCGGCGTTTCAGGCTTGGCCGCCCCGCCAATGCCGTCCTCATTCAGATACCACTGCTTGAGTTCGCTATTGCCGGCATTCCACAGCTGCTCCGCTATCCAGCGGCCCGGCCATTCGTCGGGTCCATCGGTCGGCTTGATCGAATCCATCACATAGACGCGATAGGCGGGATCCCGCATGACGCCAGTGGGCTCACCCTTGAGCCAGAAATCCCACCAGCGCAGCGCCTCCTGCAGGAAGCCGATCCGCGGGCCTACCATGGAGAAATGCGGGTATTTGTGGATCCACGGACCGATGATCGCCTTGCAGCTCGAGCGCAGGCCCGCCATCAATCGCGGTATAGTATTGGAATAGGCATCGTTCCAGCCGCCGACGATGAGGCAGGCGGCTTCGATGGCGCCGAAATCCTCGCAGACACTGGCATGCTTCCAATATTGGTCGCGATGGGGATGCTGAAGCCAGGGCACGATGAGCATCGGCAGGTTTTCGAGCCGGTCCATCCACATCTTCTTCCACGCATCGCCGACCAGGGCGGGATCGGGCGGTCGGGACGAATAGGCAAACATGGTGGCGGCCCAGGCCATGTGCACAAGGTCACGATCGCCTTGAGGGCAGGGGGCTTGCGCGCCGCGACCTGCAGGCCATTGAAGCCGCCCCACGAGATGCCGATCATGCCGACTGAGCCTGAGCACCATTTCTGCTTGGTGAGCCACTCGATCACCTCGATCGCGTCATCCTGCTCCTGCTTGGTATATTCATCGAACAACAGCCCTTCTGAATCGCCATTGCCGCGCATGTCGACGCGGATCGCCGCATAGCCATGGCCGGCGAAATAGGGATGGGTCAGCGCATCGCGCACGGTGGTCCCGTCGCGTTTGCGGTAGGGGAGATATTCGAGGATCGCCGGCACCGGCTTTGCCTCGGCATCTTCCGGCAGCCATAGACGTGCGGCGAGCCTAACGCCGTCGGAGAGGGGAATCCAGATATTCTCGATTTCCTTCACCTGGCGCGGGAAGGTGGTGACGGTCTGCATGGACGGAGATCCTGTTCGGCGGGTATCGTCCGGATGAGATAGAGCGCCAATCGCGGCCTGTCAAAATGACGTGGGCGGTAAACGCCGGAGGATGTGGATTTCAGGGCGAGTTCAGCCCCTCTTCCGACTTCTGCTGGGACAATTGCCTGCAGTCTTTTGCAAATCAGAGATTGTTGAGAGCATAAGCAGGGTTCTGGCTGGGCGGCTGGGCTTGCCAGGTCATTCAGGTTTGAGAGGTAACCGGGGGAGGCCGGAGTGAACTGGCGGCACGGAGCTATGGAGATAGGCATCGTCAATTGGCAAAATCCAGCCAATAATGCGGCTGAAAGTTCGGAGAGCATTCGATGAGCGAACAAGACGATATTGCAGGCTTGGTTCGAGCCGTGCGTGCGCGTGTGCCCATGGACGCGGCCCAGTTGCTGGCTAAGGAAACCCCCGAGCGTATCAGGGCGGTTCTGGCCGAGCTGCCCCAGGTGTTTGTCGACCGCATCAAGGCCTATCTGCCTCCGGAATTGCAGTTGCAGGCCTCGGCGGCTCTGACGGAGGTCATCGAGAACACGGTCGGCGAGATGATGGACCCGGCGCTGGCCGTACTTCCGCAGACCACGACCGTCGAGGAAGCGATTGCCTTTCTGCGAAATCATGAGACGCCTCATCAGATCACCTACCTGAATGTCACCGATGCAGAGGACAAGCTCATCGGTCTGATCGTAATTCGCGATCTGATCCTGGCGGAACCGCATCAGACGCTGAAGGATGTGATGTTGCCCGAGCCCTTTGCGCTGACGACGGATATGAGCCTTGCAGACGCCGTCAAGGCGGCGATTCATCGGCACTATCCCGTGTATCCGGTTGTGGACGCCGACAGGCACGTGATCGGCGTGGTGCGCGGCTGGCGCCTTTTCGAGCGTCAAGCGATCGAGATCAGCGCGCAATCAGGCCAGATGGTCGGTGTGGACAAGGAGGAGCGCCTGTACACGGGAATCTGGGCGGCCTTCAAGATGCGTCATCCCTGGCTGCAGTTCAATCTGTTGACCGCTTTCGCTGCGGGCTTCGTGGTCAGTCTGTTTGAAGGCACCATCACCCAGATCGTCATACTGGCGGCTTTCCTGCCCGTTCTTGCGGGCCAATGTGGCAACACTGGATGTCAGGCGCTGGCAATCACCTTGCGCGGAATGACACTTGGGGACATGGACGGTCATCCGGTGCGCAAGCTGATCGGCAAGGAGCTGATCCTGGGGGCGATGAACGGCTTGCTGACGGGCGTCGTGGCGGCCCTGGCGATGTTCTGGAGCGCCAGCCACGGCGGCAGCAATCAAGGGCTCATCCTCGGCTTCGTGATCCTGCTCGCCATGACCGGTGCCTGCATGGCCTCGGGTCTTTTCGGGGTATTGGTGCCGTTGACGCTCAGGCGCTTCGGTGCCGATCCCGCTACCGCGTCGAGCATCTTTCTCACCACCGGCACCGATATCACTAGCATGGGACTCATGTTGGTATTGGCGACCGTGCTGGTGCTTTAGGCGCGCGTTTTCGGCTGGCGCAACCAGCACCCTCACGAAGGGCCCGCTGTCAGGGGTCTCAAGCCATGGCCAGTTGCTTGACGATCGCCGCGATATGGAGCCGGGCGCAATCGAT
>VAZZ01000397.1 GCA_005884715.1 Alphaproteobacteria bacterium
CGCAAGGGGGAGAGTAAATGATGTGAAGCTTGCTCACAGCTCTCAGCCCAGCCCGCCTGCATCCTCGATGATGCTCTTGAGTTCGCGCTTGAAGGCCGCGGAGAGATCGCCGCGCTCGAGTCCATAAGCCACATTGGCGGTGAGGAAGCCCACCTTGTCGCCGCAATCATAGGTCCTGCCGGTGAATTTCAGGCCGGAAAATTTCTGCCGTGCCTGCAGGCGGATCATGGCGTCGGTGATCTGGATCTCGCCGCCCGCACCCGGCTTCTGCTTCTCGATCTCGGCGAAGATCTCGGGCTGGAGGATATAGCGCCCGGAAATGATGAGGTTCGAAGGAGCGGCCTCACGCTTCGGCTTCTCTACCATCGCTTCGATCGAAAAGGCACGGCCCGACCAGGTGCCCGGCTTCACGACGCCATAGCGATGGACGTGATCCCACGGCACCTCCTCGACCGCGATCACATTGCCGCCACCTTGGGCGTCATAGACATCCATCATCTGGCGCAGGCAGCCAGGCTTGGCATGGATGAGCATATCGGGCAGCAGGAGGGCGAAAGGCTCATCGCCAATGATGTCGCGCGCGCACCACACGGCATGGCCGAGACCTAAGGGCTCCTGCTGACGGGTGAAGCTCGTCTCGCCGGCACGCGGCAGAGATTTCGCCAACAGATCGAGTTCGGCGGTCTTGTTGCGCTGACGCAGCGTCGCTTCCAGTTCATATTGCTTGTCGAAATGATCCTCTATGACACTCTTGTTGCGGCCGGTGATGAAGACGAAATGCTCTATTCCGGCTTCGCGCGCCTCGTCGACGACGATCTGGATGATGGGGCGATCGACGATGGTCAGCATTTCCTTAGGGATAGCCTTCGTCGCGGGAAGGAAGCGCGTACCAAGACCGGCCACGGGAAAAACTGCTTTCTTGATGCGGCGCTGCATTCTGAAATACTCCTTGTTAGGTTTATATCTTTGCCGGTCCCTGCGACGCGACGCATTCTTGCGCCAATTTGGGTTTAATCGTGAAGATAGTGCAGATTCCTGGCGAAAGCTTCTAGAGGAGAGTGGGTATGGCTGTTTTGGTGACGGGGGGTGCTGGTTATATAGGCAGCCATATGGTCTATGCGCTTGCCGACGCGGGCGAGGAAGTCGTGGTTCTCGACAATCTGTCGACCGGCTTCTGGTGGGCGATATCGCCTGCGGCGCGCCTCGTCGAAGGCGACATCGGCGATGAAGCTCTGCTTGGCCAGTTGACCAGGGATCACAAGTTCGACGCCATCATCCATTTCGCGGGTTCGATCGTCGTGCCGGAATCGGTTTCCGATCCTCTCGCCTATTAGCTCAACAATACGGTGAAGACGCGCAGCCTGATCGCGGCCGCTGTGAAAGCGGGCGTCCCGCGCTTCGTCTTCTCATCGACAGCAGCCGTCTATGGCAATCCGCAAGTCGTTCCGGTGAGCGAAGATGCGGTGCTTTCGCCGATATCGCCCTATGGCTCCTCCAAGCTCATGAGCGAATGGATGTTGCGCGACAGCCATGCGGCCTATGGGCTCGAATATGTGGCCTTGCGCTATTTCAATGTCGCGGGCGCCGATCCGCAAGGGCGCACCGGCCAGTCGACGCCCAAGGCGACGCATCTCATCAAGGTCGCGTGCCAGACCGTGCTGGGTGAACGTCAGCAGATGGATGTCTTCGGCTCAGACTATGATACGCCGGACGGCACGTGCCTGCGCGATTACATCCATGTCAGCGATCTGGCCCAGGCCCATCTCGATGCGCTGAAGCATTTGCGCAATGGTGGTGCGAGCGGCGCCTATAATTGCGGCTATGGCGTGGGCTACAGCGTTCTCGATATCATCAAGGCGGTCGAGAAGGTGGCCGGCAAGCCGGTCAACAAGCGCATGGCGCCGCGCCGGCCCGGCGATCCCGCCTCGATCGTCGCCGCCTCCGACAAGATCAAGCGGGAAATGGGCTGGTCGCCGAAACATCAGGACATCGATCTGATCGTAGAGAGCGCGCTTGCCTGGGAAGACTATCTGCGCCAGCGCAACGAGGCCGCCTGAAAGGGGCCGCATTTGGCGGCTTTGCTTTGTCTGATATGACGGTTGAGCGACTCAGAGCGCTTCTCGCCAAAGTTGTTCGACTTTGGCGAAAGGGAAGCGCTCCAGATTTAGATCTGTCGAGCCTTTTTTCCCACTCGGATTGTAATAATCCGAGTGGGAAAGGCTCGATCGTGGATCGAGGGCGATGATGGCGAGACTTAAATATCTGACGGCCGCCGTTCTTGTGGCGGGACTTTTCGGCATGACGGCGCCTGAGGCTTCTGCGGATCCCGAATTCGAAGGCTTCATCCAGAACATGTGGCCGAAGGCCAAGGCGGCCGGCATATCGCGCGATCTGTTCGATCGTGCCTTCGCCGGTATCAGCGATCCCGATCCCGAAGTCCTGAAGCTGGCGAACAACCAGCCGGAATTCACTTCGACGACGTCGCAATATCTGGCGAAGGCTGTGACGCAGGTCCGCATCGATACTGGTCAGAGCCTGAAGGCCTCGGAGCAGGATCTGCTGAGCCAGATCGAGAAGCGCTACAAGGTCGACCGCGCCATCCTGCTCGCCATCTGGGGCATGGAGAGCAATTTCGGCAGGGACAAGGGCCAGATGAAGGTCATGCGCTCGCTCGCGACCTTGCTCTATTCCGGCAACAAGAAGGACTATGCGCGCGAACAGTATATCGCCGCCCTCAAGATCCTGAGGACCGGCATCGTCTCGCCGCAGAATTTCACCGGCTCGTGGGCCGGCGCCATGGGCCATACGCAATTCATCCCGACATCCTATCTATCCGCTGCGGTCGACTGGACCGGCGACGGCAAGAAGGATATCTGGAATTCAAGCGCCGATGCGCTTGCTTCGACGGCGAATTATCTGGCCAAAGCCGGATGGAGGAACGACCGGCCGTGGGGCTGGGAAGTGAAATTGCCGGCGAATTTCAACCGCAGCCTGATCGGCCGGTCGAACTGGCGCAAGGTTGGCGAATGGGCGAAGCTTGGCATCAAACCGGCACGGGGCGGTGATTTCAGCGCCCCCACGGCCGATGCCTTCATCATGGTGCCGCAAGGGGTCGATGGCCCGACCTTCCTCGTCACGCGCAATTTCATGGCGATCATGGATTACAACGACTCGCATTCCTATGCGGTCGCCGTCGGCCACCTGGCGGACCTTATCAAGGGTGGCGGTGAATTCGTCACGCCATGGCCCAAAGTCGACTACGATCTCTCCTTCACGCAACGCGTGGAAATCCAGAAGCTTCTCTACCGCCGCGGCTTCGATCCAGGCGGCACCGATGGGCGTTTTGGCGCCCGCACCTATGAAGCCATTCTGGGCTTCCAGCACAAGAGCGGCCTGACACTCGACGGTACGCCGACGGCGGCACTGCTTGAGCGTTTGCGCCGGGGCGGATAAGATGGCTCCATGATCAGGCGCGCTTTCATTCTCGTCCTTTCGGTTCTGGCGCTGGCGCTCGCGGCGTCGGCCCAGGAGGTCAAGCAGGAGAAGCCCTATTTCGCATCCAAGGATCTCTATCAGATCTTCGTCCTTGGGGATTCACTGGCCGCCGGATTGTGGTCGGGCGTATCGCGCATGATCGACGGCGACATGCGGATCTCGCTCAACGGGCGCTACAAGGAGGATTCGGGCCTTTCGCGCCCGGAGTATTATGATTGGAACGGCGCCCTGCCGAAGATACTCTCCAGCAACAAGATCGATATAGCGATCGTCATGATCGGATCGAACGATGCGCAGACGATCCGCAACGGGCAGATGCGCTTCGCCTTCGACACGAAGGAATGGCGCGAGGCCTATGTCAAGCAGGTCGACCAACTCATGGCCAGCCTCAAGGCCGCAGGCGCTGCGGTCTACTGGATGGAGATACCGCCCATGGCGGCGGAGAATTACGACGGCGCGTTGAAGACCATCTCGGCGATCCATGCCGAGCGCGCCAAGGCAGCTGGCATCCGCTTCGTCGAAACGCGGGCCGCTTTGTCGGAGAACGGCAAGTATAGCGAGTCGGGCTTCGACGACACCGGCGAATTCGTGAGGCTTCGATCACATGATGGCGTGCATTTCCTGAAGGAAGGCAACGACAAATTGGCAAGCCTGGTGGTGGCGGCGATCAACAAGGATATCGAAGTTGCGGTGGCCGCGGCCCCAGCTGCCCCGCCGCCCGAGACATCGACAGATGGCTTCGGCCAGCCTTCCGCCACCTTGCCCGAGGCCGGCAAGGCCGAGAGCCAAGCAGAACAGCTTCCGCCGGCAAAGTCGGATTATGCGGGAGAACTGCCGATGCCGGCCGATCCCACCATGGCCCAGCTTGCCAAAACGACCGTGCCCGGCACCGATGCCTCGCGCCTGTTCAGCCGCGGCGAAGCGATCGCTCCCAGGCCCGGGCGGTTCGACGATTTCTCTCCGGTACAGTGAGTTAGCGCATGATTTGGTCCGGCCTGGGCCAACTTGCGAGCTTTTTTCACCGGTGAAAAAATCAATGATTTCTCAAGGAGATCAAGTAATTCAGCGACATGCGCTGGCTCCTAGCCACGGATGCAGGGAGAATAAAATAGAGGAAAATAGAAAGCAGCGGCCTGGTTGATTTCCAGATTCCTCCAAATAGCGAATTTCGGCTGATTATTTTACTGTGATTTACTGGCGCTCGTGGACGGCGGTGCGAGTCGGGTTCACAGGCTTCAAAGCGCCGATTCACGATAAAGATCAAGAAGATCGGGCTTAATGGCGCCCGAAAACGAGGAAATTGAACATATCCG
>VAZZ01000398.1 GCA_005884715.1 Alphaproteobacteria bacterium
ATGGTGCCGATATCTGCATCATCTTCAACTTCCTGGGTGAGCCTGGCGGCGGGCCGCGCCTGCATCAGCATCCCTATGGCGAAACCTTCATTGTCCGCTCCGGCATCGGCCTCTTCACGGTAGGCGACAAAGAGATCACCGCGGCGGCTGGCCAAATTCTCATCGCGCCAGCGAACACGCCGCATAAATTCACCAATATCGGTCCGGGCCCGCTGGAGACGATCGACATTCACGCCAATGGCAAATTCATCACTGAATGGCTGGAGTGATTACTTGGCTGTTTGCACGCCATAAAGTCTCTGCGCGGCATCGCTGTCGCTCTTCACCGGGCCGCTCTGCTTCTCGTCATAGCGAAAGCCCATCAGCGCGCCCGTGGCACCGGGATGGTCGAGCCCGATCGCATGGCCGATCTCATGCATGAGCGTGTAGCGCACGTCATAGACATTGAGATTGCCGTCGAAACCGATCTTCCACTTCTGCAGGGCGTTCAGGCAGATCAGCGCCTTGCGGATCGAACGGATGCCATATGGCTGGCCCTGAAGGGAGCGCGGTTCCAGAATGGCTGTCAGCCCTCTCTCGGTTGCCGGTGCTGCCTCGCCAATTGGGCTTGATTCGAGTTCGACATTGGTGAAGGCGCGTCCCATCGGATTGCCCTCGACGCCGATGACGATATCGGCCCGGTCGGCGGCATGCGTCTCGACAAAGGTCACGCCGCTCACCCTGGCCCAGGCCGCAAATGCAGCCTCGGCCTCATCATGCAAGCGTTGCCCAGGGAAACCCGTCCGCTTTGCCAATTCATCAAAGGGCAAGAGCGCTGAACAGTTGCGCGCCGAAGGTGACTTCACCGGCGAAGCAGCAAAGGCAAAAGTCACGCTGGCGCCGGCGCCCCATTTGGGCGCGCCCCATTTGACCCAGGATCCGTCCAGCACCAGGAACCGCTGATCGGCCGCGGCGCATAGATCCGACATCGTTGCCGCCAGGAAAATCGCGGCGGCAGCGAACCTGCCAAGCATCATGCCGTTTGTCCCTTACGCACCCATCTGTCACTGTCGATATTAGCGCGGTCTCCCTTCCGTGGCGGCAACACAACCGGCGCGACCTGTTTGTCTTACACTTTGCCGGGAACTGCAATCCGCAATTTGCCGCGTCCAACTAAAGTGATAGGGGAACTTTTCAACCAGCACTCCAATCTGCCGGCCCCCATGTCACCTTCAGCTATCCATAAAGCGCGCTGGGCGATCGCGCTGACCTTCCTGGTGCACGGTTCCATCGTCGGCTCCTGGGTGCCGCATATTCCGCTCGCCAAGGACCGCCTCGATGTCGGCACCGGCATTTTCGGTCTGGCGCTGCTGACCATCGCCTTGGGCGCCATCATCGCCATGCCGATCTCCGGCGCCCTCATCAATCGCTACGGCAGTGCGCGCGTCACCGCCGTGACGGGCATCGTTTGGCGCATCGATCGGCAGCATGGACGTCGCCATGAATGCGCATGGCGTCGCCGTCGAGAAGGCCATGCGCCGGCCGACCATGTCGCTTCTCCATGGCGCCTTCAGCGTCGGTGCCATGACGGGTTCACTTCTCGGCGCCGTCCGCCTCAGCGAGATGAGCGAGAGTTCCCATATCTTGCTCGCCTGGGCCATCTGCCTTGCTGTGTTCATTCCCTGCATCGTGTTTTTTCTGCCCTCGGCGATCGACAAAGGCCTGTCGGGACAGGGCTTCGCATGGCCAACCCGGGCGACGATCGGCCTCGGCATCCTGTGTTTCCTGGCCCTGGTGGCGGAAGGTGCGGTTGTCGATTGGTCAGGCCTCATGCTGCGCGGGCGGTTCCAGCTGGAAGCCGGCACCGCGGCATTGGGTTTTGCCGCTTTTGCCGCCGGCATGTCGCTGTCGCGCTTTCTGGGTGATCGGTTGCGCGTTCATCTCGGCGCCACACGGCTGGTGCGTTGGAGCGCCTTCCTGATGGCTCTCGGCCTTGCGGTAGCACTGGTCGTGCCTTTGCCTGCCATCGCCATCGCCGCCCTTGCCGTTGCCGGCATCGGCATCGGCAATGCCGTGCCCATCCTCTTCGCCGGCGGCGGCAGACTCGAACCCGATGCGCCCGGGCGTGGCATCGCCGCCGTGACGACGCTCGGCTATGCCGGCTTCCTCGCCGGTCCGCCGATCATCGGTTTCCTCGCCGAGCTCACCGGCCTCACTTTGGCGCTCGGCCTCGTCGTCCTCGCTTCGCTCATTATTGCCGCCTCGGCCCGCGCCGCTGGCGCCGCCGATGCCTATTAGCTAGATTGCCGGAAGGGAGGCGCGGACAATGCAAATGCAGGGCTTCACGGGAAAGACCGTGGTCATCACGGGCGCCGGCCGCGGACTTGGGGCGGCCTTCGCGGTCGTGCTCGCCGATCTCGGCGCCGAGGTGATCATGACCGGCCGCAATACCGAACAGGTCACCACGGCTGCGGAAGCGATCGGTCTTCGCACCGGCAAGCGCCCGCAGACCATCGTCTTCGATCTCGCCGATCCGGGACAGGTGACGCTCACCGCCAAGAAGATGCGCGATGAGATGGCGAAGATCGACATCCTCATCAATAACGGCGCGCAATGGCTGCCGGGCAGGATGGATGAGCATGATGCCTATGCGATCGTCAGTACCATCTCTTCCGGCGTCACCGGCACGCTGCTATTCACCCGTGGGCTCATCAAGCCGCTCGAAGCATCGGGCGCCGGCGACATCCTCAACATCATTTCGATCTCGGGCCTCCCAAATGTGCCGTTGCACGGCGAATCGATCGCCTTTCATGCGGCAAAGCACGGCCAGACCGGCATGACCGAGGGCTTGCGGCAGGAGCTCAAGGGCAGGCCCATTCGCGTGAGCGCGCTCTAACCGCCCAACCTGGTCGATATCTCACCGCTAGACGCCGAGGCCTGGGCCGCCGAGCGTGACCCCAGTTCGCTCGCCACCAACCGCGACATTGTCGAGGCTGGCATCTTCGCGCTGTCGCGTCCGCGCCATGTAACCCTGGCATCGCTCGTCATCGATCCGGATCACGGCGGCACATTCCAGCTTAGCACACCTACCCACCCGTCATCCCGGCGAAAGCCGGGACCCCCTGCATAAGTGAAATCTGGGCGGCGCTGCTCGCGTGGATAGAATTTAATGGGTCCGGCTTTCGCCGGGATGACGATTTGTGGGAGAGTGCGAAGCCTTCATCGATCACACTCGTCGACGACTCACGTTTTCGCGACAGGGACACTAGTCATTTATTATGAAACTCAAGGACAGAACCGCCATCATCACCGGCGCG
>VAZZ01000399.1 GCA_005884715.1 Alphaproteobacteria bacterium
TAACCAAATGGCCAAGAACACGATCTGTGTGTGGTATGACCACGACGCAGAAGAAGCCGCTCGCTTCTATGCCAAAACCTTCCCGAACAGTAGCGTTGGCGCCGTGCAGCCTGCACCCGCCGACTATCCAAATGGCAAAGCGGGCGATGCCCTGGTTGTCGAATTCACCGTTGTGGGCATACCCTGTATTGGCCTCAATGGCGGACCGCAAATCAAGCACAGCGAGGCGTTTTCTTTCCAGATCGCAACCGACGATCAGGCAGAGACCGACCGCTACTGGAACGCGATCGTCAACAATGGTGGGCAAGAAAGCCAGTGCGGCTGGTGCAAGGACAAATGGGGCGTGAATTGGCAGATCACCCCGCGCGTGCTGACCGATGCGCTCGCCAAGGGCGGCGGCGCGGCTAAGCGCGCATTCGAGGCGATGATGCCGATGAAGAAGATCGACGTCGCCGCCATCGAAGCGGCTGTGCGCGGCTGACCCATGGCGCTTGCGCTTGCGGGGCCTCGGTAAAGAGGTGCGACGCCGGATCGATACACGAAGCGGCCACTCAACTCGCTCGGCTCGGAGAAAACCGCGGCCCTAAGAAAAAAATAGCCCCTGAATGTGTCCAAAACGAGAAGGCTGGCGCGTCATAGTGCGTCGGCCGAGTGGACGACAGAACCCATCAAAGGACACATCATGCCCAAATATCTCTGTATCCAGCGCAGCCTACCGGGAGCAAAGGGCGAGAAGCCGTCGCCCGCCCAAATGCAGGAGATGTACGCCGCATTCAATGCCTGGAGGCAGAAGTTTCACGACAACATCGTCGACCTGGGCGGCAAGCTGGGAGGCGGAAAGGTCGTTACCGCAGAAAGCACCACCGACGGGCCTTTCGTCGAGGCGAAGGAGGTCGTGGGCGGCTTCATGATCGTCGTGGCGGACAGCCTGGACGAAGCAGTGCGGGTCGCGCGCGAATCCCCGGGGGTCGCGATGCCCGGCTCGAGTGTCGAAGTGAGAGAGATCCACACGCCTTGACCGCACCCAAGCTGGTCGAGCACTTCTTCCGGCACGAGCATGGCCGGCTCGTCGCGATGCTGGCGCGCCGGGCCGGTGTGCAACACATCGAGGCGATCGAGGACGCGGTTCAATCCGCTTTGCTGACCGCGCTCGAGTCTTGGACGCGTGCCGGTCTGCCGGACAACCCATCGGCGTGGCTTTTTCGGGTGGCGCACAACAAGCTCATGGGAGAGCTGCGCCAACGAACGCATCGGCAGCGAATCCTGGAAGAGAACCCGCCGGAAGACGCCGAGGAGGCTGCGGACAATGGCCCGGACGTCTTCCTCGCGGGAGAGGTGCAAGACAGCCTGTTGCAGATGCTGTTCGTCTGCTGCGACGAGGCCATCCCCATCGAATCGCAGCTCGTGCTGGCGCTGAAGGCCTTGTGCGGTTTCGACATTCGGGAGATCGCGCTGCGGCTGTTCACGAGCGAAGCCTCGGATCGGGGAGCTGACGGCCCGTCAGTGTTCCGCGCGGCTCCCGGCGGTCAACAGCGTCTTGTACCTGTTGTTCACCGAGGGCTACCTTTCTTCGCGCGCAGACATGGCCATTCGCCGCGAGTTGTGTGACGAAGCGATGCGCCTCGCAGCGATCCTGGCGGAGCATCCGGTCGGCCAGCAGCCGGAAACGTTTGCGCTGTTGGCGCTGATGCATCTTCACGCGGCACGGATGACCGCTCGCGTGGACAGCTCAGGCGGGTTGCTCTTACTGGAGGAGCAGGACCGCGAGCTCTGGGACCGGCAGCGAATTCAGATCGGCTTGGAGTGGCTGGCTCAGTCGGCGCAAGGCGAGGTCTTTTCGCGCTATCACGCGGAGGCCGGCATCGCGGCAGAACATTGCCTGGCCCCGTCGTTCCAGCAGACGCGCTGGGACAGGATCGTGGACTGCTATGCCTTGCTCG
>VAZZ01000052.1 GCA_005884715.1 Alphaproteobacteria bacterium
GGAAAAATTGCTACAATCGGCTCGCCCTCCGAAAATTTCCCCCTCTCCCGTTGCGAAGCAATGGGAGAGGGTGGCCAAAGGCCGGGTGAGGGCTCTTCCTGTCTGCCTGCACTCCGGCGAGCAAGATTTTTGTAGCAAAAATGAATCTGACGTATTGATTGAGCTTGAACAAAGAGCCCTCACCCGCCCTATCGGGCACCCTCTCCCATCCTTGCGGACGGGAGAGAGGGAATATTTGGAAGTCGTGAGTTTCGTTGACGAGATTCAACGCCATCGAGCGCTTCTGGAGGCATTTTACATTGTCCGATAAAATTTCCCCGGATAGCCATGCGCACGCGGGAGAAGGGAAGAAAAGTCAGGTCCCTTGATCTCGGACACCTTCAATCCGCCGACGCGCGGCAGCGGGCGGCCGCCCGACGTGACGGCGACCGCCACCATGATCTCATTGGCGCGCGGCGCGTCATTCACCCTGACTTCCATGCCGTCGAAATGGCTGCGCACATAGGCGGCATCCTTGTGGCCAAGCGGCACGTCCAGCACGACGCCCATGGCGCCACGTTTCTTCGATGACGGGATGAGGGCGGCACCCTTGCCCAAGACCTTGCGGAAGGGCGTGCCGAGTTTGGGATGGAGGATCGCTGCGGCATGCTCGATTTCGCCATTCTCGCCGACGGCGGCCGCCTTGCCATAGCTCTCGACACTGCCCGCCGGACTGCCAAGCGCCGCGACCGCGCGTTCAGCGAGAAGACCGCCGAGTTCCTCGCCGATATCGATGAGGAGCGAGAGGTCCTCCTGATAGGCGCCGGCGAACGGATTCTCGATCACCGGCACCGCGGCCGCGCGGCGAATCGGCGGTGCGACCGTTTTGCCCTGCTCGTTCAGTGTTTCATCGACGAAGGTGACGATCTTGCGGATCTTGGCTTTCATCTCAAGCCGTCCTTTCCAACGATATCCTTGGCTTCGAGTCCGCCGGCGCGGGCATGCACGCGAGGCCCTGTTGTCATCACCAGCACCAGCACCATTTCATTGGCGCGCGGGCCATCCGCGACACCCGCTTCCATGGCGTCGAAGTGACTGCGCACATAGGAGGCATTGATATGGGTGATGGGCACATCGATCCGCGTGCCAGGCCCGCCGACTTTCTTGGTCGATGGCACGATGGCTTTGGCATCGCCCAGCAATTCGCGCATGGCATAGCCTCCGGGCGCATGCCACAAAGCACCGTGCTCGATCTCACCGCCACTCCCGACAATAGCGGCCTTGCCATAGCCCTCGACCGCTTTCGGATCACCGCCAAGAGCCGCGATGAGCCGGCGCGCCAGTTCAAGTCCGAGCGGCTTCAGCACATCCATGAAGGGCTGTATTTCTTCGTGATATTTTCCGGCGAACGGATTGGCGATGACGGCAATGGCTGACGCGCGCCGTTGCGGTTTCGCCGCGACCGGACCACCTTCATGGAAAATCTCCTCGACCGAGATCTGGTATTTCCTCACCTTCAGTTCATGCATGAACTTCTATCCTCGCTGTCTCGTTTTCGCATGCGCTGGTATGGCCAACGCTATGCGTCTCGCCATTGAGATGGAGTGCTGCGGCGATGATGAGACCCTTCTCGAGGAGCGAGCGCGCAGTCTTGCCGCCATTGCGAAGCGCCTGATCGACCTCATCCCCCCGCAACGGCCCGACGCGGCGCGTCACTTTCCTTGCGCCCAGATCATTGTCGGGCTGGATTTCGCAGGCAGGGAGGCGAGTGATCGCCGGGTGAGCCGGCAGGTCGACATCATTGGCGATGATGGTCGCGGCGGCATCAGCGCTGCTGGAGCTTTCAGCCAGGACGGTGACTGCATCGGCGATGCCGAGCGAAAAGCTTCGGCCGCGCCAGCCGCTGGTGGCGATGCCGCGGACCTTGTCCTGTTCCTTGACTTCGGCATAGCCAAACAAAGATGGCTGGTCAGGCCGGTCGATCAGGCCGATCTTGAAAGAGGCGCCGGGCGCCAGGTGAAGCGCGATGTCGCCGCCATTATTGACATAGGCGCGGGTGAGGTCAGCCGCTGCCGTCATCGCGCCGAGAATTTCCTCAGCGACGCTCCCCGCCACCGCCGCCATTGGCGTGATGAACCGGTCTTGCGCAAAAGGCAGCGTCGCCTGCCACATGCGCCGCGCCGTCACACCCTCAGGTCTCACCGCTGTGGCCTGGCGCAGCAGGCTTAGCTCGCCGCACAATTCATCGAGGATCGTCGCGAAGCGGATTTCGGCCGCGCGATAAGCGTCGGCAACGGCGCCCGCCTGTCCGCATGCCTCGATCACCAGATCGATCGGGCCATCTTGGAGATGGAGCCGCTTTCCATCGGGTAGCAGATGCGCCTGGTGCCGGGTCATTTGAGGCCCATCCGCTTCTTGCCCTGGCTCGCCGTAATTTCCGCCAGCGGTCGCACATGGTCCATATGTCCCCCGAGCCGGCGATAATCCTCCCGGCGCATGGTGAACTCGATCGGCGCGACCAGAGCCGGCGTCGGCACATAGCCGAAGGCATTGGCGGGGAGCCGGGTGACATCCACCATGAAGGTGATACCGCCGCCCGGCCAGACATAGGTGGGCGCACCACCCGAGGTCACGCGGGTGAGCGAATCTTTCACCGACTTGGTGAGGCGCACTGGATTTTCGGTAACGCCGGCGCGCAGCGAGCCGCCAGCACCTCCCATGAACAAGACGGTTGAGAGCGCCGGCTCGCAATTCTCCTTGATGCGTTCGACGGAAAGCCTGAGGCCGGCAGGCATTTCCTTTTCGACCGGCGCCAGCTGGTCATCGAGCTCGAAATAGGCGGAATGCTCGCCCGTCGTCGAAACCATCAAGAGGCGCAGGCCCTGCCAGGCCTCCTTCGCATCGAAGGGCTTGAGGATCGCCAAGGGATCGTTGAGATCGGTGCCGCCCCAGCCGGTGCCGGGCTCGGCCACCTTGAAATAGCGTCCCGGCGTCGAGCGATGTCCCTTGATCTTGATGCCGGTGTCGCGCACGCCGAGAAACTTTCCGGCCTGGTGCTCGGAGAGGACGCCGGTGATGTGATCATCGACCACCACCACTTCATCGATCTGGTCTATCCACTGGCGCGCGAACATGCCGATGGTGGCCGAGCCGCAGCCGACCCGCATGCGCTCTTCGGCCGTGCCGTTGATGATGGGCGCCTTGCCGGCCTCGACGATGACGGTGACGCCCGAATCGACGGTCATCTCGACCGGTTTACCGTTGCAGAGAGACAACAGAACCTCGCAGGTGGTGCGGCCTTCCTTCTTGGAGCCCCCGGTCAAATGGCGCACACCTCCCAGCGCCAGCATCTGCGAGCCATATTCGGCGGTCGTCACATGACCCACCTGTTCACCATTGACGCGGACAGCCGCGGTCTCGGGACCCAGATGCCGGTCGGTGTCGATTTTGACCTTGACCCCGCAATAGCTGAAGATTCCCTCGGTGACGACGGTGACCATATCGAGGCCATCGACCTCGGATGAGACGATGAAGGGTGCCGGCTTGTAGTCGGGATAGGTCGTGCCGGCGCCGATGGCGGTCACGAATGTATTGGCGGTTTCGATGATCCGCCCATCCCAGTCCCGCTCGCGGCCGAGGAACGAGATGACATCGCCCCCGCCCTTGATCGTCCGGTCGAGCAAGACATGGGGATCGACACGCACCAGCTGGCCGTCGATATTGGCATAGCGGTCGCACGCGCCGGTGTTGCCGTTTTTGATGTAGCACAGGACGGGACAGGCATCGCAGCGGATCTTGTCGCTCGCTGGCGCAATGGAGACAGCTGGCTCTGACATGGTCAATTTTCCCTAGCCTTTGCCGCGAGCAAAGCGGCGCGGATGCGCTCCGGCGTCGCCGGCACGCGCCTGATGCGAACACCTGTGGCATCATGGATGGCGTTGAGGATGGCGGGCGCGGTTGGAATCAGCGCCTGTTCGCCCACACCCTTGGCGCCGAAGGGGCCCACCGGTGACTTGTCCTCGATGAGGATCGAGACGACCGCCGGAACATCGCCGATCGTCGGAATGAGATAGTCGTGCAGATTTTCAGCCCGGCCCGGATGGAACTCTTCCATCAGCGCCATGCCCAGTCCCTGCGCCACGCCGCCTTCGATCTGGCCCTCGATCAGCGTCGGGTTGATGGCGCGTCCGACATCGTGGGCTGCGGTGATCCTGAGCACTCTGACCTTGCCGAGCTCGACATCGATTTCGATCTCGGCCAGATGTGCGCCGAAGCCATAGACCGCATAGGGATCGCCCTGGCCGTTCTCATCGAGGGGCGTTGTCGGCGGATCGAAGGTCTCCTCGGCCGCCACGACATAGCCGAAGCGATCCTCGCTGAGCTTGGCAAGATCGATCCGGTGGCTCATCACGCCGTCATCGACGCTGACCCCGCCGTCATGGAGCGTGAACGAGGCGGCTTCGCCCGCATTGGCGAAGCGCAAGATTTCCTCCCGCAGCTTGCGGCCGGCAAGCTCCGCCGCCTTGCCGGTGACGAAGGTCTGGCGCGAGGCCGAGGTCTTGCCGCAATCGGGCGTCAAGGCCGTATCGGCGGAAATAAGGTCGATGCGGCCGATTGGAACGCCGAGCGCATCGGCGAATATTTGCGTGATGACGGTGTTCGAGCCCTGGCCGATATCGACCGCGCCCTGATGCAGCGCGATGCGCCCGTCGCGCTTGAGGCCGGCGCGGATCGTCGATGGGTTGGGAAGCGAAGTGTTGCCGCAGCCATACCACATGGCGGCGACACCGACGCCGCGGCGCATATGTGGCGGGGCATCCTTGTTGCAGCGGCGGGCCTCATCGAGAGCGCGATTCCAGTGGGACTTGAGCGCCTCGAGGCAGGCGCCGATGCCGACACCTTCGCCCAGAACCTGTCCCGTTACCGTCGTCTGGCTGGCCTCGAGCGCGTTGAGGATGCGGAATTCGAGCCGGTCCATGCCGATACGCAAAGCGAGTTCGTCATAGATCTGTTCCTGCGCGATCGCGGTCTGCGGAACGCCGAAGCCGCGAAACGCGCCGGCCGGAACCACATGGGTGTGAATGGCCCGGGCCACGGCGCGGTAATGCGGCATGAAATAAGGGCCTGACGCATGGACCGGGACACGATTGGCGACGGTCGGGCCGAAAGACGCATAAGCGCCGGTATTGAAATCGGCGGAAAAGTCCATGCCGATGAGCTTGCCATCGCGGTTGACGCCGGCCCGCACCTTGATCCGCGCCGGATGGCGCTTGGTCGTCGTCATGATCGATTCGTTCCGGCTGTAGACCATGCGGACCGGACGATCGAGATGATAGGCAGCGAGCGCCACGAAGGGCTGCAGCGAAAGATCGAGCTTGGAGCCGAAGCCGCCGCCGACGGCGGTCGGCACGATGCGCACCGCATCGCTCGCCAGCCCCAGGATCTTGGCCAGGTCGTCGCGGTTCATATGCGGCGCCTGCGTGCAGGTGAAAATTTCGATCGTCGCACCGACACGGCGAGCCCAGGCGGCTTCGGGCTCGATATAGGCATGTTCGACGAAACCGGTTTCGAACTCGCCCTCGACGACCACATCGGCGCTGGCGAGTGCCGCATCGACATCACCGCTCACCACCCGTCCGCTGGTGAGCAGATTTCCCGGCCGCGCGTCATGGACGAGCTTAGCAGCTGAATGAAGCGCCTCATCGAGCGTCAGCAAGGGGGGCAACTTTTCCCAGCTCACCGGAAAGCCGCTGAGGTCAAGCGCCTCGATCGCGCTGGCTTCGCCAACCGCCAACGCCACCGCTTCGCCTTTGAAGCGTGTGGCGCCGAGCGCGAAGACAGGTTGATCGGCGAACGGCCCGATGACGCCGTGAAGATTTTGCCCCGGTATGTCGGCGGCGGTCAGGACGCGATGGATGCCCGGCTGCATTTGGGCCCAGGCAGCAATGTCACCCAGTTGAAAGCGTGCGTGATGGTAGGGCGAGCGGATCGCGCGGGCGAGCAAGGCATCGGCCGGATGACCGTCGGCGCCGAAGATTTCGCTGCCGTCGACCTTGCGCAGCCCGTCAAGCCTTGCGATGCGGGCGCCGACGGCGGCTCCGGTTTCGGCGACGATGGTGGCGGGCACGCCTCCATTGGCCGCATCGAGCACCGCAGCGATGATCTTGCGGTAGCCGGTGCAGCGGCACAGCACGCCGCCCACCGCATCCATCACTTCCTGCTCGGAAGGCTGCGGATTCTCCTCGAGCAAGGCTGCGGCGGATACCATCATGCCGGGCGTGCAGATGCCGCATTGGGCCGCGCCAAGAGCGAGGAACGACTGCTTGAGGCGTTCGCCAGCGCGGGTGCAATGGCTGAGGCCTTCGATGGTGACGACGGCCGAGCCTTCCGCCTGCTGGCAGCTGGTGAGGCAGGAACATACCGGCTTGCCGTCGATCAGCACCGTGCAGGCGCCGCAATCGCCGGCATCACAGCCGACTTTCGTCCCCGGCAAAGCGAGCTTTTCGCGCACCACCTTGCTCAGCCGTTCGGCCGGTGCGCCGGCAACCGATACCTGCGTCCCGTTCAGGGAAAACTGGACCACGGCTGAGCTATCGCCGATCGTTTCATGCCGCATCATTGAGGAGCTCCCGCGACGCAAGCCTCGAGCGCGCGGCGCACCAGTGTCAGTGCCGCATCCAGGCGATAGGTGCTGGTCGCGCGGACATCGTCGATGGGAGTGAGCAAAGACAAATGGCGAGCCTCGGCAAACCGGCCAAGTCCTGCCGCTGCCGGCTTGGCCACGAGTTCGCTTTCGAGTTCACCCAGACGCTGCGCCACTTCCGAACAGGCGCCAACCGCGATCCGTGCCTGGGCGACGGCACCATCCTCGCTCCGGACAAGATTGACCGCAACCATCGCGATGGAGATGACAAGGTAATGGCGGGCGCCGAGCTTCAGGAAGGTGGAAGTCGCTGTCCCGGGAACTTCTTGTTGAGGGATGATGATGGCGGCGAGGATCTCGTCCGGTCTGAGCGCGGTCCGCCGGTTGCCGCGGATGAATTCGCTCAAAGGCATGCGCCTTGTTGCCTGCGTGGATATGAGCTCGACTTCGGCATCGAGCGCCAGCAAGGGCGGAACGCCATCCGCGGCGGGCGAGGCATTGCATAGATTGCCGCCGATCGTGGCGCGGTTCTGGATCTGGACCGACCCTACTTCGCGCCCTGCCGCCCTGAGAGCGTCAAAGGCGGAAGGCAATTGACCCGCTATGATCTTCGCCCAGCTGGTGCAGGCGCCGATCCTGATCTCGCGCAGGCCCTTCGTGATGCCGTCAAGCTCAGCCACGCGAGTCAGATCGATGATCGGGCCTTTGGGCGGCGCCGTTCCAAGCGCGGTGTAGAAATCGGTGCCGCCGCAGAGGATCTTGCCGTTCGCTGCCGCCCGCGCCCTAATCGCTTCCTGCAGATTGATCGGCCTGAAATACACTGTCATTATCCGCCAGCGGTTCGATGTTTCGTATGTATACATACAACACCGGCGAACCGCAAGCTTCCGGCCCGGATTTGCTCCGGAAATTCCTTGAATAAGAATAGTTGCAGCGGCAAAAAATCGTTGACAGACGGCGCTCATCCGATATCATTTGTATACAAACGATCTTGGATCCCCTTCCATGAGCAATTTCGCCGAAGAGACTGTGCTGAGCGTGCATCACTGGACCGATCGCCTGTTCAGTTTCCGCACCAGCCGCCAGCCGAGCTTCCGCTTCCGCAATGGGCAATTCACCATGATCGGGCTGAAGGACGGCACCAAGCCGCTGGTGCGCGCCTACAGCATGGCGAGCCCCAATTACGAGGACTACCTTGAGTTCTTCAGCATCAAGGTCCAAGGCGGACCCCTGACATCGAGGCTCCAGAACATCAAGGATGGCGATCCGATCGTCGTCGGCCAGAAGCCGACCGGCACACTAGTTGTCGACAACCTGCTGCCGGGCAAGAATCTCTATCTTCTCAGTACCGGAACCGGGCTCGCACCATTCCTGAGCCTTATCCGCGACATCGAGACCTATGAGCAGTTCGAACGTATCGTACTCATTCACGGCTGCCGTTTCATAGCAGATCTCGCTTATTGCGATTATCTGACAAATGTGCTGCCTGAGGACGAGATCTTCGGTGAATTGGTGCGCGAGAAGCTCATCTATTATCCGACCGTGACGCGCGAGCCGTTCCGCCATGTCGGGCGCATCACCCATCATTTGCAGTCGGCCGAGTTCTTCAACGAGATCGGATTGCCGCCGCTCTCGGCGGCGAGCGACCGCATCATGCTGTGCGGCAGTCCGCAGATGATCCAGGATCTGCGCGGCCTCATCGAAGGTCTCGGATTCGTGGAAGGCAACCACGGTGAACCTGGCCATTTCCTCATCGAGAAGGCCTTCGTCCAGCGCTAGATCACGGTCCAGGCCTTGGCAGGCTTTCCCTCATATCTCGATCGCGTCATCGATTATGCGGAGGATTCAGCGGGCTGAACCCTCCGCGTGTTGAGTTTCAAAAAGTCTTCGTCGGCCTATTCGACTATCGCCACTATCCGGTGCTTGCTGTCGACGATATAAACGTGGTCATTTATGTAGGCATAGCGATGACCTTTGAGCACCGGCGTCGCCACGACCACATCTTCCGGAACATCATAATATTCGACGTCTCCCGGCACCACGACGCCGACCGCAAGGTCTCCGTTGTATTTATACGATTTGTATTTCTTCACCTTCACATCGTTCTGAATCTTGACGCCGACCTCTGGCGCGATCACCAACTCGTCCGCCAGCGCCAGCGGAGCCCCGAAGGCGAGTGAAGCCGCGATAAAAATTGCAGGAAGAACACGCATGGAAGTTCCTTTCATCTCCCTCCCTGGGAATGCAGGATCATCATCTGGACAATCATTTCCACTGTGCTCGCGGAGGGCAAGCGAGCCTGAACCTCTAGAACGCGGCTTTCGCAGGAAGGTTCCTGGGCGTGACGGCAGGCGCTGCCTGGCAGCGGCCCATAACGGAAGGGTGGCTTACGATCGGGATACGAAATCAGGCCGCCGCGCGAGATCGCGAACCATTGCGGCCATTGCCGGCAGAGGCTCTGCCACTGGTCCGCATCCTGGCTTTGTGACTGTGTTTTCCGTTCAACTTTTCTATTTTTTCTTCATCCTTTCGTGCCCGGTCGGCAATTTCGGCAAATTTGACGCGCAGCTCCGCCAATTCCTCATCCGTGAGACATTCGAGATCGATCATGCTGTTCTTGGCGCCGGTAATGGCGCGAATAATCTCGTCCAGCTTGATCTGGGCGGCAAGACCATCGCGATTCTGGCTGTTCTGGATAACGAAGACCATCAGAAAGGTGATGATCGTGGTGCCGGTGTTCACCACGAGCTGCCAGCCCTGCGAATAATTGAAGAATGGACCGCATCCAACCCAGATCAGCAGGGTCAGCAAGGCCAAGCCGAAAGCGATCGGATTGCCGGCCGCCCACGCCACCTTGCCGGCGAAGGTGGCGAACATATCTTCCCAGTGGCGCTCCTTGGCGCCGGTTCGATCTTTCATGGCACGTTCGGCATGGAGATAAGAGAAAATACCGAGAAGAAGTTTCACCATCTGTGATGAAGCGGCCCGCAGGCGAAGGTGACCTGCGGGCCTGGAGAACGATGACATAGCTACCAGAGAGTAGCCCGACGCCAACACGGAAAGGCCGATCTGGTTCCAAATAGAGAAAGCCTGCCGCGGGGCGCTTCAGCGGGGACGGCAGGCTTTCTGTCCCGCGACGACGGAGACATGGCATTCTTGCCCAAGGCAAAAGCGGGCGCCTTATCATTTGTTAAGCTGCAAAATAGTGTTCCCGCCACAATCAGGCTTGTCCCATCGTGATCGCCGTTCATGTTTTTCCGGCCAGATGCCATGCCGCGAGGCGACAAAGGTTTCTGTTTTGCCGCACCTGCCTGGAACTGTCCCGAAATCATCGGGTTCTGTGGAAGGGACCGCAATCGCTCACGGAGGTCAGCAATGGGCACGTATCGCGGCCGGAGCAGCGAAGACCGGCAGCCCCAGGATGAAGATGAGTACACGACGACAGGATTGGAAAGCGAATGGTACG
>VAZZ01000401.1 GCA_005884715.1 Alphaproteobacteria bacterium
GCCTTACGGAGCACGCTGCGGGTGAGATTGCGATAGATGCCCAAAAGCGGATCATTGCTTTCCTCACTGCTATCGGCAGTGACACGCTTAAAGCGGAAAAGACGCTTGAAGCCTTTGAACAATTGCAAGACCTGAGTATGGCTGAGATTGATCGCCTCCTAGACGCATTGCACAAGCTACCGCCCGCCCGTCGGTAACGATCTAAAATCCTGAGATTGGTGCCCTTGCTTACCGCGAAATTTTAGGTTGCCTCATTTCCGCTTCGACATCTTGGCGATCGCCTTCACGATCGTCAGCGCCTCTTCGTCCTCAATCCAGTAATTGCCGCTTTCGTGGCGCTTGATCTTCCAGGGCGGTTTAAAAGTTTCGAGGATTTTGTCCCAGTCGTCGGCCATGTCAGCGCCCGAATGCCTCGACCTTTCCGGCCCTTTATCGCTTCAGCGTCCAGCGATTAGGTGAGACGCGCACCCACGTTCCGGACGACACTCCCTGGCTCGCCGGGAATGCGACGGTGGGTTGCTCGGTATTCTCGATATTGGAGGGTTGCTCGGTCTTCTGGATGATGACCGCGGCCGGCGCGCTAGCCTTTGGCGAATTGTCGAGCATGCATCCTGCCAGGGCTCGTTCAAAATCGAGGCCCTGACTGTCGCCTGTGGCCTGCCGTGCCTCCGGCCGGCACTCAGTCTCGGATTTTGCTTCCACCGCAAGTGAGCTCGCCAGCATCGTCACTGCGAGCACGCTGATAGTGCACAGTATGGTTCGCATAGGGAGAGAACCTCGAAACGGCCAATATGTTCAATTTATCAGCCACGGCCGAAGACCTCAACCTTCACCGTCAGGGCACCATCGGTGATCGTCTTCGTAGGAGCGCGCCAGGCCTTTTGCGCGAGATCCTGAACGTCGACACCATCGAGCGCCGGCGCCGTGATTGTGACCTTCACGGCGCGGTTCCAAGGTCGGTCTTTGACCGCCACGATGTCTTTGAATTCGCCATCCTGGGCGCGGTATAGGGCTTTTCCATTCTACCGAAAAGACCCGCCGCGTCGCGGCGGCGGGTCCCAGCTGGTGTGAACCCGCCGGGGCGCGAATGGGCAGCGGGACCGGATTCGTAACTCACGATAGGTAAGAAAGTTCCCTCAATTCCAAAAGGCGGCCCCGAACGGGTAGGCAGAGGGCTAAGCAAAGAGCGTGCCATCTCATCGCCTCTTCCCGAACGGGACGACCTTCACCGCTGCTTCGCCAACCATGAGTCTCTTTGCGGGCTGAAGCCAAGCCTCCTGCGCCAGTGCTTGAACATCGGTGCATCGACCGTTACCTTCACGGCGCGCTCGCGGCCGCCGTCCTTGATCATCACAGTGTCGGTAAATCTCGCCATCCTTAGACCACGGTAGCCGATCGAACGAGCCACGAACAAGAGTGTTGCAACCGTGTTGCGTCGACTCAGCATGACGAAAAATAACAGCCAAGAATATCAAGGGATTAGCCGTGACGGCGTGTTACAACGCATGCAACACGTTTCTGCTGTCACGAAACTTTCAAACCACTTGATCTATAAGGGAAAAGTTGTGGAGGCCTCGCCCGGAATCGAACCGAGGTACACGGATTTGCAGTCCGCTGCGTAACCACTCCGCCACGAGGCCTTGGCGGGCGCTTATAGTCGAAGGCCGCGGCAACTACAATGTGTTACGATTGGCAGATGGACAGGCCCCTTCTATTTGGTTATCAGCGTCTTATGACAGACTTTGCTATCGCCCGCGCCAGAATGATCGCATCGCAAGTGCGCCCCAACGGCATCACCGATGGACGCATCATCCAGGCGATGGCGACGCTGCCACGCGAGCTCTTCGTACCCGAGGAACGCCGCAGCATCGCCTATGTCGATGAGGACATCGATATCGGCGCCGGGCGCCATCTCATGGAGCCGATGGCGCTGGCCAAGCTCGTCCAGCTGGCAGAAATCGACACAGGCGATCATGTGCTGCATGTCGGCTGCGGTACGCGCTATGCGACCGCACTCATCGCGGCATTGTGCAAATCAGTGATCGGCATCGACGAGGACGAGGCGCTTGTCGAGGGGGCGAATGCCAATATGGCGCGCTTGGGCCTGACCAATGCCAAAATTCACAAGGCTGCCCATGCGTCGGGCTGGAGTCCCGGCCAGCCTTATGAGGCCATTATGGTGGATGGCCGTGTTCCGGCTGTCCCGCCTCTGCTGCTCCAGCAATTGCGTGATGGCGGCAGGCTGGTGGCGGTGGTAGGCGACAATGCGGTGGCCACGGCAACTGTCTTCAGCCGCAATGACGGAGCGATCAGCTCGTTGCCCGCTTTTGAGGCATCGGTCGCCCGCCTGCCGGGGGTCATTGTGGAGAGGCCGGCCTTTGTCTTTTGATTGACTGTCGATCTTGCGCTAAGCTTCGAGTCGGGCTCGAAAGGAACATAAAGTGGGTTGGGCAAATGGGGCGTAAGGGTATTGGGGGGTTGGGAATTGCAGGGGCGCTGGTAATCTCGCTCCTGTCTGGTTCAGCAACAGGCAAGGCCGAAAGCCTCGCGGAAGCTCTGGCTTCGGCCTATTCCGGCAACCCCACCATACGGGCCGAGCGCGCGCGCCAGCGGGCAACCGACGAGCAGATACCGCAGGCACTGTCGGGCTGGCGTCCAACGGTCGATGCCGGTGCCGAAGCAGGCGTCGCCATAACCGACACCGATCCCAATCCCACCGGAACACAGAGTGGGACGACCTATCCGGCGGATTTTTCCATAACGCTTACGCAGCCGGTTTTCCGCGGCTTCAAGACCGTCAAGGGTGTGAAGAGGGCCGAAGCGACGGTCGAAGCGGGCCGGCAGAATCTTCTCGCGGTGGAGCAGCAGACCCTGTTCGACACCGTGCAGGCCTATATGAATGTGATCCGCGACCGGCGTATCCTGATGTTCCGGCAGCGCAATGTGACGGTGCTGCGCGAGCAGCTGCGCGCCTCGACCGAACGTTTCAATGTCGGTGAGGTCACGCGGACCGACGTGGCGCAGTCCAGAGCGCGCCTCAGCCTCTCGGAATCGACCGTGGCGGAAGCCAAGTCCAACCTTGCCGCGAGCATCGCCACCTACAACAAGGTGGTCGGACACGCGCCGGGCTCGCTCAAATATCCGAAGCTGCCCAAGCTGCCGAACAGCCTCGAAGGGGCGACAGGGCTCGCCGAGAAGATCAATCCCAATATCCTCGCCGCCGCTTTCGTCGCCGAAGCCGCCAGGCACAATGTCGGGGTGGTCAGGGGCGATCTCCTACCGACAGTCACACTGGAGGCGAGCGGAACGAGGACCATTAAAGATCTCGAACACGTGGACAACCAGAATGTGAACCAATTGACGATACTGGGGCGCGTCAGCATACCTCTTTATGAAGCGGGCAGGGTCTATTCGGCCGTGCGCGAAGCCAAGCAGGTCGAGAGCCAGCGGCGCATCGAGATCATCAGCGCGGCCCGCACGGTGAGGGAAGCGGTCGTCACCGCCTGGAATTTCCTGATCGCCGCGCGTGAGACGATCGTATCCTCCAAGGCGCAGGTTTCCGCCAACACCCTGGCGCTCAATGGCGTGAAGCAGGAATATCTCGTCGGTTCGCGCACCACGCTCGATGTATTGAATGCCGAAGCCGAGCTTCTCAATTCCCAGGTCATCCTGGCGCAAGCCGAGCGCGACCAGATCGTGGCGGCCTATCAGATTCTCGGTTCGATCGGGCAATTGACCGCCCGGCAGCTCAGCCTTGGCGTCGAATACTATGACCCCATCGACAATTACGACAATGTCCGCAACAAGTGGTTCGGGACCGGAGTAAAGACGGTCGACTGAGCCCATATCATGATGCGGCGATCACTCGGGGCGCTTGCGTCGAAAAGCCAGCTTGGGCTTGTGATAACCTTCGCCCATAATTTGCAAGCGCGGTTGATTTGGACGATCTTGACCGGGAGTTGGCGCAGGTGAGTCGCCGACAGCAGGAACCAGTTGCAATGAAGCAAGGGCAGAAGCCGGCGGAACCCCGAATGGAAGACGTGCTTGCTTCCATCAGGCGCGCCATCGATGAAAATGCCGCCAGCATGCCCACTGCCCGATTTGGCGGCTCGATGGCTGAATTGCGCGTCAGACTGGATACGAGTCCCGTGCAGGAAAGCCGGCCGCGACGCGATGTCGACCATGCCCCGGCTACGGCATCGCCTCAGGGTTTTGCCGGGATCCTCGGCGGGAAGAGGGGCTTCGAACCCGCGCGTCCGGAGCCCGAAGCGTTCCCGCGGCGGCCCGATCCGGTCATTTCGACGCGCGACGATGAAGGGCCCTTCCCACCGGCCTCCGCAACTGCCCCCGCCACGCTATCCGCCGCCGGCGCCGGTTTCGGACCATCGTCAGAGCTTAGCGTCAGGGCCGCTCTTGTCGGAAAGCAGCAGCGAAGCTACCCAGGCCGCCTTCAACCATCTCGCCGAAACAATCACCAGACGCGCGCTTGGCGACCGTCCGATCGCCGACATCACCCAGGAGCTGCTCCGGGGCATGCTGAAACAATGGCTCGACGACAATCTGCCG
>VAZZ01000400.1 GCA_005884715.1 Alphaproteobacteria bacterium
ACCGTCATGCTGCGGAACTTGCAGATATAGAAGGATGAGCGGTTCCGGCCATAGCGCAATTGCCAGAAGAATACCGGGCCCGGCGATTCGATCTTGATCGCCAAAGCGACGAGAAGTCCGACGGGCGCCAGAACGAACAGTGCGAGAGATGCAAACAGCAAATCGATCCATCGCTTGACGATAGACCGATTGATCACAATCGACTTGCTTTGCAAGACGGTATCGAAGCTTTTGCGCGAAGACAAAGCTTCTGCGTGCAGAACATATTCGCCGCGAGCGGCTGAATTTGGCCTCACACGAAAGTCCATGGACACCTCCATTCGCTTTCATTGGGTTGCCGCCCACGAGGATTAATGACGAGCCCGACTGATTTTGCAAGCGCGAAGACGCATGTGCAGCAAAGAAAATCCCGCGATGCACAATAATTATTCTTTTTGCTCAAGAAGGTGGCAACAATTAGCTCGCGGCAAGGAAAAATCGGCGTAAAATGTTGACCGGGTGTCAGGTTCAACACAGAAGTTCGAAAAACAACCTGCACCATTGCGGGACTCTTTCATCTAGGCGACGGCAACACCACATGCAGCAAGAAGATATCGAACAGAAAGACGATGCAGCTACGCGTGCATCAAAGTCTAATGACAAGTCGATGAATGATAAGCGCGATCAAGCCCAGCACATGGCCGAAGAGCTTATCGCAGAGGAAGGACGCGCAAAACCGCGTTCGGCTCTAGTGACTTATCTCATCGCCGCGGTCATCGGCCTGATCATCTGGGCGGCGATCTATTATCTATGGCTCAGCACTTGATGCGAGTGAAGTGGATCAAAGTGAGACGATCCGAAGAGGCGATTCAAATTTGGAGAGGACGCTTGAGCGCATGTGTTGTCTCTGCGTCAAAGACCGCAACTGCGACAAATCGTAGTAGAACGTCGTTACGGCTCCCGGATCTGAGCGCAAGTCGCGCGGACAGCGGATGAGCTCGCCCGTGGTCACGACTCTATTAGGCATGGGCGACATGGACAATGGTGGTGCCGAGCGCCCGGTGCAGCTTGAGCCTTGCGTGCCTCGATCGAAAAGCAGGCGCCAAGGCCATCACCGCCCAGGATTCCGCAAGGTAGCCCCTGCGAGAACACGCGCTAGGGTCCGCGACGAGGGTGATCTAGACTGATCCTCTGACATGTTGAAGTGGAGGACGCCATGACCGCACCGAGGCCATCCAAGACCCATATCGGCAATCACCGTCTGCATCCCGAAACGCTCATGCTCGGCTATGGCTTTGATCCGCAGCTTTCGGAAGGGGCGGTCAAGCCGCCCGTCTTCCTGACCTCAACCTTCGTGTTCAAGACCGCCGAAGAGGGAAAGGGCTTCTTCGACTTCGTCTCAGGCCGGAGCGAGCCGCCGAAGGGTAAAGGTGCCGGGCTCGTCTATTCGCGCTTCAATCATCCCAATAGCGAGATCGTCGAGGACCGCCTCGCCGTCTTCGAGGGTGCGGAAGCCTGCGCCTTGTTCTCATCCGGCATGTCGGCCATCGCCACTACCCTCCTCGCCTTTGCCAAGCCCGGCGATGCCATTCTTCATTCGCAACCGCTTTATGGCGGCACCGAAACGCTCCTGGCGCGCACCTTCCTCAATCTCGGCATCGCGTCGGCCGGATTTTCCGACGGCGTGAATGAGGCAGCGGTGCGTGCCGCGGCCGATGAAGCGCTGAAGAAAGGCCGTGTCTCCGTCATCCTCATCGAGACGCCGTCCAATCCGCTCAACACGCTGGTCGATATCGCGCTGATGCAGAGCATCGCCGATGAGATCGAGAAGAAACAGAACCAACGTCCGGTGATCGTCTGCGACAATACCCTGCTCGGACCGGTGTTCCAGCGGCCGCTCGAGCAGGGTGCGGATATCTCGCTCTATTCTCTCACCAAATATGTCGGCGGCCATTCCGACCTCATTGCCGGCGCTGCGCTGGGCCCGCTTTCCGTCATCAAACCCGTCAAGGCGCTGCGCGGCGCCATCGGCACACAGCTCGATCCGCATTCCTGCTGGATGCTGGGCCGCTCGCTCGAAACGCTCAGCATCCGCATGGAAAAGGCCGACGACAATGCACTGGCCGTGGCCCAGTTCTTGCGTGATCACCCCAAGGTCGGCAAGCTGCATTATCTTTCCTTCCTTGATGAGGCGGCACCCGCCATGCGCGTCTTCAAGGCGCAATGTCTAGGTGCCGGCTCGACTTTCTCCTTCGACATCAAGGGCGGCCAGGCCGCCGCCTTCGCCTTCCTCAATGCGCTGCAGATCTTCAAGCTGGCGGTCAGCCTCGGCGGCACCGAGTCGCTCGCGAGCCATCCGGCCGCCATGACCCATTCGGGTGTGCCGAAAGACATACGCGACCGGATTGGCATCCTCGACTCGACAATCCGACTGTCGATCGGTGTCGAGCATCCCGACGACCTCATCGCCGACATCACCCAGGCGCTCGCCGCTACATGACCTCGACACGTACATCACGGATCATCAAGGCAAGGCCTGAAAGGGCCTATGCCGCCTTCATGGACCCCACCGCCCTCGCCAAATGGCTTCCGCCCGGCGAGATGACGGGCAAGGTCCACGCCTTCGATGCGCGCGCCCAAGGCGGATACGAGATGTCGCTGTTCTATCCCGAAAGCGAGCGTAAGTTTCGCGGCAAGACTTTGGACAAGGAAGACAGGATCACGGTGCGCTTCGAGGAACTGGTACCGGCCCGCAAGATCATCGAAGCGGTCACCTTCCACAGCGGCGATCCGTCATTCTCTGGCGAGATGAGGATCGAGATCACCTTCGATGCGGTGGCCAGCGG
>VAZZ01000402.1:0-500 GCA_005884715.1 Alphaproteobacteria bacterium
TTTCGCCTGCACACGGATCGCTTTGGTTTATTATAGATAAAAAGCTCAACAATATCCTTGGTCAATTTGTTTTTTATGGATTAAAAGCCAAATGGCTAAGGACTGCAGACATGAAAACCGACACCGTCTTCAAGCGCGCCTTCAATGACACCCTGGACTTCATTGCGGAGCTCGGCGACGGGGACGCGTTACCGTCCGAAAATGTTTTGAGCGCCAGGCTCGGAGTGAGCCGTACGACGGTGCGCAAGGTCGTGTCGATGCTGGCCGCGCAAGGTGGCATCAACGGACGCGGGCGACAACGCATCGTGTGCCCCCTGGTCGGAACGAGCCGGCGATTTTCGGAAGCCGAGACTGTTCCACTGTCGGCACAAGTGGAGAAGGGCTTCATGGAGTGGATGCTCCGAGACAATGCGCGGCCGGGAACGACCATCAATGAACTCGAGCTGGCTCGCCAATTCGGAGTGGCAACAACCAGCATCCGCGAATTCCTGAATCGCTTC
>VAZZ01000402.1:538-5302 GCA_005884715.1 Alphaproteobacteria bacterium
ATCGGCAACGGCCTTCGCGGCACTTCCCGACAGCTCGCCGCTTTGGCGGCAGATCGAGGCGCTGCGCGAGGAGCATCTCTCTCTGCTGAATGAGATCGACCGGCGCTATCATGATTTTTCCGACCTCGACAACCGGTTTCACCGTCTCATCAATTCTGCGCGGTCCAACCGGTTCATCGACGACTTTTACGACATCATCACGTTGATTTTTCACTACCACTATCAGTGGAACAAACGCGATGAAAGGCAGCGTAACGAGGTCGCGATCCGGGAACACTTGACCTATATCGAAGCTCACCTCAGCCGCAATCGCTCCATGGTCGAACTCGCTTGCCGAGCGCATTTGACTTCGGCCAGGGAAACCTTGATCCGGGCGACCGCGCGATAGCGTGGTCGACGAACTTCCGATGCACCAAGCCCTGTTGCAGGGCACGGAAGCGTGGCACCTTATCGATGGAGACAAGAGCATTACTGTCCACCCGCAAGGACGGTTCAAGGCCGCCGATCGACTTGAGTGCACGCTAGGGGGAACTGGCTTACCGTTCTCTTTTCATCTGCGCGAGGGGTAGGAGAAGAACCTGCAAATCAAGCTCAGTTTGAGACAGATCCTCGCGCTGAGCTTCTTGGCCCTCGTCGCGTTCTTCGGCAATCCTGCCTTGGCGCAGCAAGAAGCGGAGGCGCCCCTGGAGGCGGTCAGCCAGGTTTCGACCCTTGCCCGCACAGATTGGCGGGAAATGTTCTACGGTCGGTATTGTCGGATGGCTTCCAAAGCCATGATCTATTAATCCGCGACTGGACAAGACCCACTTGGTAATCATAGGCTCACGGCCGAACGAATAGACAACCAACAAGGTTCGATCGGGTGGGGTCCACCAGGCGAATCCACAGCAACCGTTCAACAAAAGGAGGACAACTATGCCCAAACTTTCTCGACGCCTGCTTCTGGGTTCAGCTATCGCACTGCCATTTATGTCATCGGCCGCGCTGGCTGCTGACAAGATCCTGGCTTCTGTTCCGGGCCTAAGCTTTCCCTTCTTCGTGCACATGATGAACGCCTTCAAGGCGGAGATCCAGAAGCAGGGCTATGAGGCTATCGAGTCCGACGGCCAGGTCTCCTCGCCCAAACAGACGGCCGACGTCGAGGCGGCGATTGCCCAGGGCGTCAAGGGCATCGTGATCAGCCCGAATGAGGTCGACGCCATGGCTCCCGCACTTAAGGAGGCCGTCGAGGCCGGCATCCCGGTCGTCACCGTCGACCGCCGCGTACCATCTGTCGAAGGCATCCTCGCCCATGTGGGTGCGGACAATGTCAAGGGCGGCGAGGCTCAGGGTAAACTGATCCTGAAACTGTTCCCTGAAGGTGCTACGATCGTCAACCTGCAGGGCCAGTCCGGCGCCTCGCCGGCGATCGACCGCAACAAGGGCCTTCACAATGTGCTCGACCCGGTGAAGGACAAATACAAGATCGTCTTCGAGCAGACCGCCGGGTTTGCCCGCGACAAGGGCCTGGCCGTCACCGAAGCGGCTCTTTCGGCCCTCTCCGAACCGCCCAAGGTCATCGTCGCCGCCAATGACGACATGGCGCTGGGTGCCGTAGAGGCCGTGAAGGGGCGTGGGCTTTCCGGTATCGCCATCATTGGCTTCGACGCGCTGCCCGAAGCGCTGGCCCAGGTCCGCGACGGCGGCATGACCGCCACCATCGAACAATTCCCCGGCAAACAGAGCTCACTCGGCGTGCAGACGCTGGTGAACTTCCTGAAAAACGGCACCAAGCCGGCCGAGAAGATTCTTCTGCTGACGCCGGAAGCCGTGACGAAGGACAATCTCAACATCGCCGAGCGCCTCGGCGAAGTGAAGTGAACACCTGATCGCGTCTCCGGCCGGGGCGAATGCCCCGCCGGGGAGATTGCATCATGACAGAATCAGATTCGAAACCGGCGCTTCTGCGCATGCGGGGAATATCCAAGTCCTTCCCCGGTGTCCGCGCACTCCAGGACGTCGACTTCGAGGTCGGGCCTGCGGAAATCCATGCCTTTCTGGGCGAAAATGGCGCGGGCAAATCGACCCTGCTGAAGATCCTTTCCGGTGCCCAACCGCCCGACAGCGGCACCATCGAGTTCGACGGCAGGAGTGTAAGCTTCGCCTCGCCGCACGAGGCGCAGGCCGCCGGTGTCGTCACCATCTACCAGGAATTCACCCTCGCGCCCGACATGACGGTGGCCGAGAACGTCTTCATCGGCCGTGAGCCTGGTGGGCACGTCTTCATCAGCTATCGGCAGCTCGAGGCGCAGACAAGTGAACTCTGCAAGCGCATCGGGCTCGACCGCAGCCCCGCCGCACGTGTCCGCGACCTCTCGGTTGCCGAGCAACAGATGGTCGAGATCGCCCGCGCGCTCTCGATGAAGTCAAAGCTCATCGTCATGGACGAGCGTCGAGAAGCTCTTCTCCATCATCCGCGCCCTGAAGCGCGAAGGCATATCGACCATTTTCGTCACCCACCGCCTCGAGGAAGTCTTCGAGATCTGCGATAGCTACACGGTATTGCGCGACGGCCGGCTTGTCGGCCGCGGCCGGGTCGCGGAGACGAACATGGACGGCATCATTCGCCTCATGGTCGGCCGCGAGCTCGGCCTCTTCGCCGCCCGCAGCCAGAGCTTTGCAACGAAGGAAGTAGCGCTCGAGGTGAAAGACATCCTGCGCCGCCGCAAAAGCACCGATGCGAGTGCCATCGAGCTTCATGACGTGACGTTCGATGTGCACAAAGGCGAGATTCTCGCGATCGCCGGACTCGTCGGCGCGGGCCGCACCGAGATGGCGCGCGCCATCTTCGGCGCCGACCGCTTCGATTCGGGCAGCGTACTGATCGAGGGCAGACCGGTCGGTATCGCCTCGCCGCGCGATGCGATCGCTGAGGGCATCGGCCTCGTGCCCGAGGACCGCAAGCAGCAGGCGCTGTTCCTGGCGCTTGCCATCCGCGCCAACCTGTCGATCGCCGCGCAGGAACGAATCTCCAACGGCATCTTCATCAGCGCGGCGAAGGAAGACGCCCTGGTCGAGGAATACAGGAAGCTCCTCAACATCCGCATGGCTTCGCCCGACCAGATCGTCGGCAATCTTTCGGGCGGAAACCAGCAGAAGGTCGTGCTGGCGCGCTGGCTGGCCTTGCGGCCCAAAGTGCTGATCGTCGACGAGCCGACGCGCGGCATCGATGTCGGCGCCAAGGCTGAAGTCCACAATCTCCTCTTCCAGATGGCGCAATCCGGCATCGCCATTATCGTGATCTCGTCCGAACTTCCTGAAGTGCTGGCGCTCGCCGACCGCATCGTCACCATGCGCGAGGGCCGCGTCACGGGCGAGGTGATGGGCCCGGAAGCCACCCAGGAAAAACTCATGACATTGATGACGCTGGGGGCGCAACATGCCGCCTGACGGAGACAGCATGACCCACGCAAACGCCGCCAAGCCGCAAGAACGCCATTTCGACGCATTCTCCTTCCTCGCGAGATTTGCGCCGCTCATCTTCCTGCTTCTGCTCATGCTGGTCTTTGCCATCATCGAGCCGCGCTTCCTGTCCTCGATCAACCTGTTCAACGTCATGCGGCAGGTGTCGATTACCGGCCTCCTCGCCATCGGCATGACATTCGTGATCCTCACCGCCGGCATCGACCTATCCGTCGGATCGCTGCTTGCCTTCGCTGGCCTCGTCTGCGCCGCCGTCGCCAAGGGCGGCCTGCAGGACCGCTTCACGGTGGGCGACGAGACCCTGGGCTATGGCTGGCCGCTTGCAGCGCTGGCAGCGATCCTCGTGGGCCTCGCGGGCGGCGCCATCCAGGGCGTGGCGATCACACGGCTCAAGGTGCCGGCTTTCGTGGTGACGCTGGGCGGCATGTCGGTCTTCCGAGGTGCTGCACTTCTCTTCGCGGCGGGCGGCCCGATCTCGGGCTTCCAGCCTGATTTCGCCTGGTGGGGACAGGGCAGGATTTTCTCCGTGCCTGTCCCCGTCATCATCTTCCTTTTCTGCGCCGTCATCGCCCATATCGTGCTCAGCTACACGCGCTACGGGCGGAAGGTCTATGCGGTGGGCGGAAATCAGGAAGCAGCACATCTCGCGGGCGTCAACGTCACTGCGGTCATCTGGAGCGTCTACATCATCATGGGGTTCTTTGCGGGACTGGGCGCCTTTGTCCTCTCCGCACGCCTCAACTCGGCAGAGGCGGTAGCGGGAACCGGCTATGAACTGACCGTCATAGCTTCGGTGGTGATCGGCGGCACCAGCCTCTTCGGCGGCTCGGGCTCGATCTTCGGCACCGTCATCGGCGCGCTGCTGATCGGCGTCCTTCTCAACGGCCTCGTGCTGCTGAACGTCAATTCATATATTCAGCAGATCATCATCGGCGTGATCATCGTCCTCGCCGTCGCCTTCGACACTTTCGCGAAATCGCGCCGCCGCCGTGCTTGATGTCATTTAAAACTCCCGATGGCAGTTGTCAGCTACACGATCCTGAGATTCGGTGCTTTGGGATCGATTCCTGGCATATAGCGTTGTCCGGCTTGTCTTATCTGATCTCTGCTGAGCTCACTCAGCGCCGCAAGAAATTCTTGGAAATTCACGGGCATGGAATTTGCCCCCGCCTCAATTGCCCTCGCTGATTCGATGGGGCGGATGACAGAGGATTCGAGCCTTGCCCCCTGTTCTCGCAGCCGGTGATTGGACACTATCACCTTCACCTCGGGCCTGGTTCAATCCTAAGAAATCGACGAATA
>VAZZ01000403.1 GCA_005884715.1 Alphaproteobacteria bacterium
CAGCGCCGCCACGAGATTGAAGCCGGCATAGATGAGATGTCGGCGAACAAGCTCGCCAGCGCTAGAAGCACCGTGTTGCGGGATAACCACGCGAATGACTTTTATCCTGCTGGAAGGCGGGCCATTGAACCTTCAACGCCGATCCTGAAATATCGGTTCCCAGAAAAGCACGGAGGACGATATCATGGCGAAGCGGCCCCGAAAGAGGAACTTTCCGGTAAGCAAGGTCCGGCGCTATCTCGAGCCTGGGCCGATCGTGCTGGTGTCGTCGAGATGGCGGGGCAAGACGAATATCATGACGATGGGCTGGCATACGGTCATGGAGTTCACGCCTTCCCTTTTCGGCTGCATCATCGCCAGCGGCAATCACAGCTTCGACCTGATCCGCCACAGCCGCCAGTGCGTCATCAATCTTCCGACGACGGCGCTGACCGACATCGTCGTGGGGATCGGCAACACGTCCGGCGCGGATATCGACAAGTTCGAGGAATTCGGACTCACGGCCGATGACGCCGAGGAGGTCGGAGCACCGCTCATTCGCGAATGCCATGCCAATTTCGAATGCAAGCTTCACGACGGCAGGCTGATCGACAAATATAATTTCTTCATCTTCGAAGTGGTGAAGGCGCATGTCGCCGCCCTACCGAAGCATCCTCAGACCCTCCACTATACCGGCGACGGCGTCTTCATGGTCGCGGGCAAGATCATCAGCCGCCGGTCACGGTTCCGGCCGCAGATGCTGTGAGGGAAGTGCGCACATTGATTTGCTGGCCGGTGCGGACTCCCTGACGGAACCATCGCGGCAGCGGAACACAAAAGCACACTATAGAATCATTAGTTTTCGCACTCTCTCATCACCGTCATCCCGGCGAAAGCCGGGACCCCCTGAATAGAATCAACCGGGCGGCGCTGCCCATGCTTCACTAATTTAATGGCCCCCGGCTTTCGCCGGGGTGACGGGTGTTGGGTATGGCGGAGATTGCAGATCACGATGACTTTTGACAAAACCGTCAAAAGTCATGATCGCGATGCCAATAATCTTTTACGGCAAAATCCTACATGTCCATCGCTTGCGCGATTTCAATCGTGCCGCCCGCCTTGAGAAGCGGACAGCCCTTAGCCCTGTTGTGCGCCTCCTCAAGGCTCGACGCCTCGATCAAACTGTAACCGCTCGCCGGGTTGGCGCCGCCGCCGTTGACGAGCGAGCCATCTTGTTTGACGGTGCTCGATTTGCCGACGGGATTGCCGCCGTCAATCACCGCAGCGCCCATGGAACCAAACCAGGCTCCCCAGGCATCCATCGTCTTCTTGATTTCATCGGGGTTCGATGGGGCCTTTCCGCCATGATAGACAAACAGATACTTCGCCATTGTGACCCTCCTTTGCATTCGGGCTCGCCTCCCGGGATTGTTGATTATCGCTGGAATATTCCGTTGAACATGGCGAATCTTCCAGTAAACTTGCCGGTCTGATTGTGAAGACTTCACAAATGCCTGCATATCAACAGACCGAGCATGGAGCGCTTCGGCGGGCTTTGGCCCAGCTCGCCGAAATCGGCATCGTTCCCGCCGCCGCGCTCGACCAAACTATGGAAAACACGCACAGCATGATTCACGATGCCGTCCTCGCGGAAGTCCAGGCTTTCTCGAATTCAGGCAATCCCGACGTGTTGCCGGAACTCGATCGGCATGGCAGCGACCATGTTCATGAAATCCGGCGGCTGATGGGAGGCGGCGAGGTTGGCGGCTTCGAATTCGTCAGGGCCCATGCGCATCGCCGGGCAGCACAGCGATTTCCTCTCGAAGCGATGCTGCACGCCTACCGGTGCGGCCATCGAGCCCTGTCTCATTGGCTGCAGGATGCGGCCATCGCAGCCGGCTCAACCGGTCTGGAAAATGCCAAATCCGCGATCAGCGACTTTATCGTCGAATATACAAACACCGTCATTTCCATCACCACATCTGAATATGTCGATCGCATACGCGCACTGGCAGAAGCCGAGAGCGATCACCGCAGCGAGCTCTTCAACATTCTCTTGAATGGCTACGATGAATCGGATGGCCGCGTCGCGAGGCTTTTGAAGCGCGCGGGCTACCTCGAGCAGCGTCAGGCCTATTGCATCGCAGCGGTACAGCCCATCAACATATCGGAAATGGAAAACCCGGCACGGGCGCAGCGCATCGCCAACGCACTCACCGAAACGCTGGCGGCCGCGTCCATCCGGATGCTTGTCGGGACACGCAACAATGCGGTGGTTGCCGTTGTTTCAGCGAGACGGCGGCAATCGGGCTGGACGGCTCCGCAAGCGAACCTGGCAGAGCGCATTCGCCCGATGCTTCTTGTTCTGGGTCCGGCCGTTCTTGTCGGCATAAGCGCCGATCATCCATCGACGTCGTTTCTGCCAAAAGCTTTGCATGAGGCGACGATTGCGCTCGACTTCGCCAGCGTGGAGAGCCGCGTCGTGCAATTTTCCGATCTGCCCATTCGCGCTCTACTGGTTCATCGCGGCACTGAATATATCCAGTCCGCGCCGCCGAACTGGGTTGCCGCCCTTATTGCCGCAGACGCGAAAGCGGGCGGGTCTCTCGTCCAGACCTTGCGCGCCTTCGCTGACGCCGACATGAATATGCAAAAGGCTGCCCGCATTCTCGGCAAACACCCGAATACGGTTTATACGCGGATCGAGCGGATAAGGGAGATGACGGCACTCGACGGCCAGCGCTACCACGATTTGACCGAATTGCTGCTGGGCGCCGATTGCGCGGGGACCGGATACCGACAAGGCGAAAGCCCGGAAAAGCACTAGAAATGGGCATGACTGGTGCGGCAATGAACTGTTTGATGAAGTGATTTGTCGAGTTCGTCCAATGCCCAATCCATCTCGAAGAGATCTTTCTCTCGCGCCTCTGCCAATGCCGATAACAACCTCTTGCTTTCGGCAGCATCAGCACCCTCTCGCTCAAGGTTCGCAACAACAGCGTGCTGATGGGAGATCAGTCTGTCTCGACGGGCAGCCCGAAGCCGAGCCTGCGCGAAAATGTCTAGCAGAGCGGACTTGTTCATCTCTTCACCTCAGGGTCTATGAAGAGCCTGAGATTAGGGTGACCGTCGCGGCTGTTTAATGGCCGAAAATATACGATCATGTAAGCTGAAATCTGCTTGCGAATTTGCAAGCGTGTGCCATCTAAGATCCTTCTGCAAGTGGATCTTCCGTGAAGAAAATCGGTTTCCTGTCATTCGGGCACTGGACGCCCTCGCCCCGCTCGCAGACGCAGTCAGCGTCCGAGGCACTCCTGCAGTCGATCGAGCTCGCGGTCGCCGCAGAAGAACTGGGCGCCGATGGGGCTTACTTCCGCGTGCATCACTTCGCCCGCCAACTCGCCTCGCCCTTCCCGCTGCTCTCGGCCATCGGCGCCAAGACCCGCCGCATCGAGATCGGCACGGCGGTCATCGACATGCGCTATGAGAACCCGCTCTACATGGTCGAGGATGCGGGCGCGGCCGACCTGATCGCAGGAGGGCGCCTGCAACTCGGCATCAGCCGCGGCTCGCCCGAGCAGGTCATCGATGGATGGCGCTATTTCGGCTACATGCCTGAGGAGGGCGAGAGCGACGCCGACCTGGCCCGGCGCCATACGGAAGCCTTCCTCGAAGTCCTGCGCGGCCATGGGTTCGCCAAGCCCAATCCCCGGCCGATGTTCCCCAATCCCCCCGGCCTGTTGCGCCTCGAGCCCCATTCTGAGGGTTTGCGCGAGCGCATCTGGTGGGGTGCTGCCACCAACGCCACGGCGCAATGGGCGGCGAAACTGGGCATGAATCTGCAGAGCTCAACGCTCAAATTCGATGAGGGCGGAAAGCCCTTCCACATCCAGCAGGCCGATCAGATCCGCGCATTCCGAGCGGCCTGGAAAGCCGCCGGTCATCAACGCGAGCCACGCGTATCCGTCAGCCGCAGCATCTTCGCGCTGATGGACGATCGCGACCGCGCTTATTTCGGGCAGGCCAACCAGAGCAATGACCAGATCGGTGTGATCGACAACACCCAGGCGATCTTCGGGCGCAACTATGCCGCCGAACCTCATGCTCTCATCGAACAGCTGGCAAAGGATGAGGCGATCGCTGAAGCCGACACGCTGCTGCTGACCGTCCCCAATCAGCTCGGCGTCGACTACAACGCGCATGTCATCGAGGCGATCCTGACGCAAGTCGCCCCGGCCTTGAGCTGGCGCTGACGCTCCTGTCGCGATGCTGCCCGTATGGGGAAACCCATGGTCGCCGGGCGGACCTGCAATACGTGTTTACACCACGCACGATCCGCCTCAGAGTGAGAAGATACAGTCGTTCCGGTTCAGGCAGGTCTTGGTGGGCGCACTTATCAAAATGACTTCGCAGCAAAAGCAAGAGCGCAAGGAGCCGCGGCGAAGGGTCCTCAAGGACGGAAAGATCGTTTCACCAACCCTCCATGGCGCCATCGACGTCAGAATTCGCGATTTGAGCCAGTCCGGAGCGCTCATCGATTTGCCGATCGGAACGAAGATTCCAGCCTCCTTCGGGTTCCTCGTCGTTTCGGAAAGCAAGATCTACCCGGCCGTCGCAAGATGGCGCAGAGGAGATAGAGCAGGGATCGAGTTCACCGGTCCGCCCAAATCAGCTTCCCTGCGCAAGTGGTGAGAAGCAAAGTTCGAGAGGAGGTTCTCTGGGACTGAGGGGAACTTACCTACAGCGCCATGGTTGTTCTGGATGGCAACAATCCCTACCCCCGAAACCCCGGATATACCTGAACCACCAGTGCCGCCGAGCGACCCCATTCCGCCAGAACCCGGCAGGCCAGTTCCAGGGCCCGAAATCGAACCGCCCGACCGGCGGAGAAACCAGCCCATTATCGAGCCTGAGAAAGACGCACCAGAGCGGGGCTGAACAAAGAAAATGCTTAATGCGCCCAACTTAATGGTCCAAGGCTTGAAACCGCCGGATCCAACCGGAAACAGATTCATGGGCGCGTCAAGTGCCGGACGGAATTTGGGCATTCTGAAACCTTTGCGCAGGATGCGCGTTAAGGCTAGTCCCGCGCGTTCCCCACCCTGAAGCGGGACTTCTGCGCCTACCCCATCACTCAACCCGCTGGCGGTCTTCCGCGGCGGGTTTTTCTTGTGGGAGGCGAGAGGCCATGGCTCACGACATACCCCAATATATCAATGAGTTAGCCGATCGCGAGCGCATAGCTATGTACGAAAGCGGACAGTCGTGAATTTCAGCAAAGTTTTATTTGTGCGCGCGGTCAGTATTTGCAAGATTTGTTCTGCTGAGCCAGAGAGTTTTCAAGTTGGAGGCGTAGATGTCCGCGTCATTCAATTCAGAAGAGCTCAAGTTCTTTGAAGAAATTCTCGAGCGCGCCTGCGCTGAAATGAACGTTCAGGACGAGGCCATCAAGTCTCTCATTGCAATGCGGATCATGCAGCTGGCAGAGGGAGGCGAGCGCGATCCGGACCTCTTGCTTTCCCGCGCCAAACTTTCCAGTCCCTCGATCGCCGCCGCTTAGCTCTGTCCTGCCCGCCCAGCCCATTGAGGACACGAGCTGCCAACCCGCCAGGACCGCATCCCTGGCGGGTTTTTTTCGGAACCAGCTGCGCCGCCCTTGGTTCTCGTAGACTATCGTTCCAGCAATCCTCCAAAAGGGAGACGAATGTGAGCGAGCTACGCTATCCAAACGAAAGCAGGGAGTATCGCGAGGCGCGGCAATCACTGCTCAAAGATGAGCAGGAGCTTGTCGACAAGGTAAAATCGGTGGCTGAAAAGCGCCGCCAGCTGCCGCGCGGGGGAGAGCTTAAGGAGGACTATGTCTTCCAATGGGCCAATGACGGGAAAGTTGGAAAACGGGTGAAATTCTCCGAGCTGTTTGAAGATAAGAACACGCTGCTGCTCTACTCGTTCATGTTCGGTCCGAATTGGGACAATCCCTGCCCTTCCTGTACTTCGCTGGTGGATGGATTTGACCGAAGCTGGTATCAGGTCACACGGAACGCGGCGTTTGCCGCAATTGCCAAAGCCCCGGCCGAACGGATCAATGCGTGGGCCA
>VAZZ01000404.1 GCA_005884715.1 Alphaproteobacteria bacterium
TGTCCCCGTTCGGGTGGTTCTGGTATTTGGAGGCGATCTTGTTCATCCGGTTGATCGCCTGGGCGGGGACAGAGGCTGCCCCGACAAGGGCCGCGCCCGACAGGGCTTGCCCCAGAAGTTTGCGGCGCGATAATTCAGATTTGTCCTTCATCGGCATGACTCCCTTTCGGTTGAGGCTCATTGTCCATCTCGACTGAAGATCGAGGGCTGCCCTTTCTCGTGGATTGAACGGGAGCCAACGCGTGACGATGGGGCAAGGTTCCATTTGCTGCCGGCTTGGATTCACCCATTTCTCCTTCCCCCGCTTTGCGCGGGGAAGGTGGCGCGAAGCGCCGGATGGGGGTCGCCATCTAGCGATTGATCTGTGCCACTGCCCCCATCCGGCTCGCTGACGCTCGCCACCTTCCCCGCAAAGGGGGAAGGATTATTTGAGCTTGGTCTTGGTCCTGGGGAAATCGCGCCAGTAGTCGCCGGTGCCTTTGCGGATGACTTTGTCTCGCTTAAGGATTTCGAAAGGCGTGAGGGTCGGCTCATTGCGGATCTCATCGATGAGGGCCAGGATATCTCCACCCTTCAGGAGGTCGAACAGGTCCTCGAAGCGATCGATCACGAAATAGGTCGACTGGAAGTCGTCGATATAATAGCCGGTGCGCAGCACGCGTTCGAGATCGAAGGCGAGCTGATGGGCGGATCGATCCTTGGCCACATATTTCGCCTCGCCGTATGACGAGACGATCCCCGCCCCATAGATGCGCACGCCCTCAGGCTTGCGGATCAGTCCGAACTCGATCGTATACCAGTTGAGGCGGGCGAGGAACTTCACCGCCTTCCTTTCCATCCCCTGAAGCCCGACCCGGCCATATTCGTTCATGTAATCGGCATAGGCGTGGTTGGCGAGGAGCGGCACATGGCCGAAGACATCGTGGAAGATATCGGGCTCCTCCAGATAGTCGAGCTGCTCGCGGCTCCTGATGAAGGTGCCGGCCGGAAACTGGCGGTTGGCGAGCATCTGGAAGAAGGGCCGCGACGGTATCAGCCCCGGCACCGCGACGACCTCCCAGCCGGTGATCTTTTTCAGGCGAGCGCTTCGAGGCCCTTGAGGTATTCCTCGGCGACATGGGCCTTGAGGGTCTCGAGCTGGCGTTCGAACAGCGTGCGCCAGATGGCGTGGTCCTCGGAAGTGTAGTTCTTCCACTTCTGGTCGATGATGCAGTCTTCGACGGTTTGAGCGGTCAAAACGGTGTGCGTGGACATGACCTTCACTCCTCAGCACCCTGGATCAAGATATATATAGGAAGCTATTTGTCACCCTGCATATCGTGGTGCCGGCCTGGATTCATTCCCCCTCCCCCGTTGGGCAGGGCAATCGCATATGAAACTTGTGAGGCTAAAAAGAGGAAACACTATCCGTCATTCCCCCTCTCCCGTTGCAAAGCAACGGGAGAGGGTGGCCGAAGGCCGGGTGAGGGCTCTTTCTTTGACAGAGAAAAGCATTTCAGGAGCATTACTCTTACGGACAAAGAGCCCTCACCCGCCCTATCGGGCACCCTCTCCCATCCTGACGGACGGGAGAGGGGGAAAATTGGAGATAGCTCGACTACCTCAAGAATACTCATATGCGATTTGCCCTCCCCCGTTGGGGGGCGAGGGTATGAGGGCCTTCCTACAATTTTATCTGTTACCTTAAGGCAACCGATAGTTGCTTGGGATAAGTCATTCTTATCGCGCGAAGTCTGTCGGCGAAGCCACGACAGCGCTCTATGGCCCCACAGGGAGAAAGTATCGGATGCCCGCTACGACTACGATTGCCCCAACCGGCAATGCCTATATCGATGGAGTGCTGTCCGGCACCAAATGGGCCGTGACCACCCTCACCTTCAGTTTCCCGTCGAGTGCCTCCTATTATGGCTCGAGCTACGGCTCCGGTGAACCGCTCAGCAATTTCGAGGCGCTGAATTCCGTGCAAATGGCAGCGGCCCGCGCGGTGCTCGCCAACTATGCAGCGGTCGCCAATATCACCTTCCAGGAAATCACCGAAACCGCAACCCAGCACGGCGATCTCAGGCTGGCGGAATCGGACAAGCCGGGCACCGCCTGGGCCTATTACCCTTCGACCGCGGCCGAGGGTGGTGACGCCTGGTTCAACAATACGACGGGCTATTACGACAATCCGGTTATCGGCACCTACGCCTATTCCGCCTTTCTGCACGAGCTCGGCCATTCCTTGGGACTGAAGCATCCGCAGGATGTCAGTGGCTCTTTCGGAGCGATGCCGCTCGACAAGGACTCCCTCGAATATTCGGTCATGAGCTATCGCTCCTATATCGGCGCGTCGACCAGCAGCGGTTATACGAACGCATATGGCAGTTATCCGCAGTCGCTGATGATGTACGACATCGCCGCGGTGCAGAAGATGTACGGCGCCGATTTCAGTACCAACAGCGGCAACACCACTTACACCTGGAGCTCGACGACGGGCGAGATGTCCATCAACGGGGTTGGTCAAGGTACGCCGGCAGTCAACAAGATCTTCCTCACCATCTGGGATGGCGGGGGAACCGATACTTATGATTTCTCGAACTATACGACGGGCGTCACCGTCGATCTGAGGCCCGGACAATGGTCGACGGCCTCGGCCGCTCAGCTGGCGCTTCTCAAGTATGATGGATCCGAAGTCGCTGCCGGCAATATCGCCAACGCCCTCCTCTACAATGGCGATCTCAGATCGCTGATCGAGAACGCCATTGGCGGCAAGGCCAGCGATGTGCTCATCGGCAATGTGGCAAACAACCTTCTCAATGGCGGTGCCGGCAATGACAGGCTCATCGGCGATGCCGGCAATGACACTTTGCAGGGAGGTGCCGACAGCGACACCGCCGTCTTCAGCGGTAGCCGCTCGCAGTATCAGGTGAGCCAGCTTGCCGATGGTTCCTTGAGCGTCGTCGATTTGCGCAGCGGCTCACCCGATGGCTCCGACATCGTCTGGAATGTCGAGCAGTTCGAGTTCAGCGACAAGAAATACACGATTGCCGAAGTCCTGGCGGATCCGGGATCGCCGCCGCCCCAGTCTTCCACGACGGGCCTCACGCTGACCGGCACCTCCGGCAACGACACGCTCAACGGCGCTTCGTTGGATGACATCATCTCGGGCCTTGGCGGTGCCGATGTGCTCTCTGGCTATGGCGGAGCCGACACGCTCGATGGCGGCTCAGGCAGCGACAAGCTTTATGGCGGCGATGGCAGCTGGAACCGATACCGCGAGCTACGCAACGGCGACGGCGGCGGTGGTTGCCAGTCTCGCATCCCCCTCGAACAACAAGGGGGACGCCTATCTCGATTCATATACCGGCATTGAGAACCTGACCGGCAGCAACTATGCCGATACCCTCACCGGAAACGGTTCCGTCAACAGCCTGGCCGGCGGCGGGGGCGCAGACAACCTCTATGGCAACGGCGGAAACGACACGCTGACGGGGGGTGCTGGCGCCGATTATCTCAATGGTGGCTCAGGCACCGACATGGCGGTTCTCGCCGGCAAGTCCACGGATTATAGCTGGGTCAAGAACGCCGATGGGTCGTGGACGATAACGGATCTCCGTTCGGGCTCTCCCGATGGCAAGGACACGCTCGTCTCGATCGAGCTTCTGCAATTCAACGATGGCCAGAAAACTCTGGGGACATCGAGCACATCGACTGTGGCGGCGGCGGCAGAACCTCATTTGGATCTGATGCCATCGCCTTCCCATATTGAGCAGCATGCGGGCTGGCCTGCCGTCCATGAGACCTGGCTTGCCTCCTTGGACAAGGACTTCCTGCTCGTATAGAGCAGACTGAAAGTGAGACGCCGATGATTGACTGGATTCCTATAGATCAGTGGGTGGAATGCGCGAAAATGGAGCGCGCCGGGATCGTTTTCGAAGTCCGCAATGCGAAGGGCCAGACCCTGCTTACGGCCTGCATGCCCGAAATGCCCAAGGCGCCCTTCGATTGGACGGGTCCGCCGATAGAGTTTCGGCCTGTCCCCGAGCGCCCGGCCAAGCACTCTTCGCCCCTTCCGGGCCCGTCGTGATCGCAGGAGATAATCGCATATGAACGAGACGCTCCCTCCGTTTTCCCCTTCTCCCGTCCGGAGGATGGGAGAAGGTGCCCGAAGGGCGGATGAGGGCTCTTTTCTCGCGGCCTGCGAAACTTTCAAAAGCACCGCATTTTGCGGGCAAAGAGCCCTCACCCGGCCTTCGGCCACCCTCTCCCATTGCTTCGCAACGGGCGAGGGGGAAAATTGGAGATGGCCTGCCTGCCCAGTAATTTTCAGCGATTGCCCTGCCGATCATTGGCGGCTGGCGCGCCACATTAACTGATCGTGCAGTGTTGGCGTCTATGATCACGGACTTATAGCAATCGTGTCGACATCCATGCTGATGGCTCCTCCCTTATCCGAGTTGCGCCAGGCCTTTCGGCACTTGCGGCCGACGCTTCTGTGGATCGCGTTCTTCAGCTTCATGGTCAATATCCTCATGCTGACGGGCGCCATGTTCATGCTCGAGGTCTATGACCGTGTGCTGCCGAGCGGCAGCGTGCCGACCCTGGTGGCGCTGGCCATGCTGGCTTCCGTGCTGTTCGGGTCTCAGGCGTTCCTCGATGTCGTTCGTTCCCGCATTCTCATCCGTGTCGCCAATTCCCTCAATCGATCGCTGAGCCCGCGCCTGTTCGATGCCGTCCTGCATCTTCCCTTCACCGCGCGAAATGGCGCCGATGCTCAGCTGGCGCTGCGCGATCTCGACCAGATCCGCTCCTTCATTTCGGGCGGCGGGGTCTTGGCCCTGTTCGATCTTCCCTGGATACCGGTCTATCTGCTTTTCTGCTTTGCGCTCCATGTCTGGATCGGCATCACCGCCAGCATCGGCGCACTTATCCTGTTCACGCTGGCACTCATCACCGAAGTCCTGACCCGCAAGCCTTCGGCGGAGGCGACCCTTTGCGCCTCACGCCGTGACGCCTGGACGCAGGCCTGCATGCGCAATGCCGAAGCTGCCACGGCGATGGCCATGAAGGATCAGCTCCTGGCGCCATGGCAGAAATTCAACTTGCGATTCCTCAAGGCCCAGGAACGGGCGCATGACATCAGCGGCGGATTTGGCGCGCTGTCCAAGGCGCTGCGCATGCTGCTGCAATCGGCCGTTCTCGCGGTCGGCGCTTATCTGGTCATCCATGCCGAGGCGACGGCCGGCATCATCATAGCGGGCTCGATCCTGAGTGCGCGCGCTCTGGCGCCGGTGGAGCTCGCAATAGCGAACTGGCGCGGATTCCAGGCGGCACGCCAGGGCGCCAGACGGCTCAACCTCGTGCTCGAAGACTTGCCCAGGCAATCTCTGCAGCTTCCCTTGCCCAGACCCAAGGCAAATCTCACCGTCGAAAACGCCAGCGTTTCTCCGCCGGGCAGTTCTTCGCCTGTGATTTCAGGCGCGAGCTTTGCCATTCAAGCGGGCACGGCACTCGGCATCATCGGTCCCAGTGCCTCCGGCAAGTCATCGCTGGCGCGCGCCCTGGTCGGTGTGTGGCCCTTGGACGGAGGCAAGATCTGTCTCGATGGTGCCGCACTCAAGCTGTGGCCGCCACAGATCCTGGGCGAGAACATTGGTTATCTGCCTCAGGAGGTCCAGCTCTTCGATGGCAC
>VAZZ01000059.1 GCA_005884715.1 Alphaproteobacteria bacterium
GGCGGCGCCGTGCCGATGCAGGAAGGCCGCGATTTCTGGTATCATGCGGAAGCCAAGAAGGTTCCGGCTGAATGCAAGCCGGAAAAGATGAAAGCGGAAGACCCGCTCTTCATCCTCTACACCTCAGGATCGACCGGCAAGCCCAAAGGCGTGCTGCACACGACCGCCGGCTATCTCGTCTATGCCTCGATCACCCATCAATATGTCTTCGATTATCACGATGGCGACATCTACTGGTGCACGGCCGATGTGGGCTGGGTCACCGGCCATTCCTATATCGTCTATGGCCCGCTCGCCAATGGCGCCACTACGCTCATGTTCGAGGGCATTCCCAATTACCCGACCGCGTCGCGCTTCTGGGAAGTGATCGACAAGCACAATGTCAATATCTTCTATACCGCACCCACCGCCATCCGCGCGCTGATGGGAGCGGGCGAGGCATTGGTCAAATGCACCTCGCGCAAATCGCTGAAGCTTCTCGGCACCGTCGGCGAGCCGATCAATCCGGAAGCCTGGGAATGGTATCACCGCGTGGTTGGCGACGGGCGCTGCCCGATCGTCGACACCTGGTGGCAGACCGAAACTGGCGGCATATTGATCACGCCGCTGCCCGGCGCCACCAAGCTCAAGCCGGGCTCGGCGACCAGGCCCTTCTTCGGTTGCAAGCCGGCGCTGGTCGATGACAAGGGCGAGATCCTGAATGGGGCGGCTTCCGGCAATCTCGTCATCCTCGACTCGTGGCCAGGCCTGATGCGCACCGTCTATGGCGATCACGAACGTTTCGTTCAGACCTATTTCTCGGCCTATAAAGGCATGTATTTCACCGGTGACGGCTGCCGGCGCGACGAGGACGGCTATTACTGGATCACCGGGCGCGTCGATGATGTGCTCAATGTGTCGGGCCATCGACTCGGCACGGCGGAAGTCGAATCGGCACTCGTCTCACATCCCAAAGTGTCAGAAGCCGCCGTCGTCGGCTATCCGCATGACATCAAGGGCACCGGCATCTATTGCTATGTCACGCTGATGACGGGCGAAAAGGGATCGGACGATCTGCGCAAGGACCTCGTCGCCCATGTGAGGAAGGAGATCGGTCCGATCGCCTCGCCCGATCTCCTGCAATTCGCGCCGGGCCTGCCCAAGACGCGCTCCGGCAAGATCATGCGGCGTATCCTGCGCAAGATCGCCGAGGATGAGTTCGGCAATCTCGGCGATACGTCGACCCTGGCTGATCCCGCGGTAGTCGATGACCTCATCGCCAACCGGCAGAACAAGCGGGCATAGCTGGGATACATTCTGATAGAATCGGAACGGGCGTTCCAGCTAGCTCTTTGTTTTTCGCATCGGATTATCCGAAAACCGCTTCGCACTTTCGGTCCAATGCTTGCTGCCATTGCCGAACATGGGGTGAGCGTGGCAGAGTGCCGCCGCGCAATTCCCGGGCATTTCGCTCCATCGGGCGGAATGCCCTTTTCATGCTTACCCAAAGGAATTCCCATGCCCCGTTTGTCGAATATGGCCGTCCGCGATATTGAGACGGTCATCCATCCCTATACCAATCTCGTCCGCCATCGCGAGACCGGCCCCCTCATCCTCAATGAGGGACGCGGCATCCATCTCTATGACGACAAGGGCAAGCGCTATATCGAGGGTCTCGCAGGCCTCTGGTGTACCTCGCTCGGCTACGGCAATGAGGAACTCGTCGAAGCCGCGGCGCAATCGATGCGCAAGCTCTCCTATACTTCGATCTTCTCCGGCAAGTCGCATGACGCAGCGATCGAGCTGTCGGAGAAGCTGAAGGAGATAGCACCCTGCCCCGCCTCGAAAGTGCTGTTCGGCGGGTCGGGCTCGGAAGCCAATGACATGCAGATCAAGCTCACCTGGTATATGAACAATGCCAAAGGACGGCCGAAAAAGAAGAAGATCATCTCGCGCCAGCGCGCCTATCACGGCGTCACCATCGCCAGCGCCTCGCTTACTGGCCTGCCTTGGGTGCATAGTGATTTCGATCTGCCGATCGCCAACATCCTGCACACGTCGTGCCCGCATCATTACCGCTTCGCCGAAGCGGGCGAGACCGAAGACCAGTTCACCGATCGCATGGCGAAGGATCTCGACGACCTGATCCAGAAGGAGGGACCCGATACGGTCGCGGCCTTCATCGCCGAACCGATCATGGGGGCGGGCGGCGTCATCATCCCGCCCAAAAGCTATTTCGCCAAGATCAATGCGGTACTCGCCAAATATGACGTGCGCATCATCGCCGATGAAGTGATCTGCGGCTTCGGGCGTACCGGCGAATGGTTCGGCACCACGGCCATGGGCATGAAACCCACCTCGATCTCGATGGCGAAGGCGATCACCTCGGCCTATTTCCCGATGGGCGCCATCACCATCGAAGAAGAGCTCTACCAGGCGATGCTCGATGAGAGCCGCAAAATCGGCACGTTCGGCCACGGCTTCACCTATACGGCGCATCCGGTCGGTTGTGCGGTGGCGCTGAAGACGATCGAGATCTATGAACGCGACAAGACCGTCGAGCATGTGCGCAAGGTCGCTTCGACCTTCGAGAAGCGCATCGCCTCCTTCGCCGATCATCCGCTCGTCGGCGACACCCGCGCCAAGGGGCTCATCGGCGCGATCGAGCTCGTCGCCGACAAGAAGACGAAGCGGGCCTTCGATCCGAAGAAGGGCGTGGGCGCGCTCTGCGCCGACATCCTGCAGGAGAACGGCCTGATCGTGCGCTCGATGGGCGATGCGGTCGCCTTCTGCCCGCCGCTCATTATCATGGAAGACGAGATCAACGAGATGTTCGATATCATGGCGAAGGGCTTGCGGATCCTGGAAGAGCGCGTGCTCAAGGAGAATCTCCGCAACTAGGGAAACATCATGAGCAGGATCGAGGAGAAGGGCGTTCTCAAGGCAAAGATGGGCGAGCCCGGCGAGCTTGCCGCCAAGAAGACGCTGGCGCGAATCGATAAATACGCAAGGACCTATATAGAGCGCTCGCCCTTCCTGTGCATCGGCACGGCCGATGAGCATGGCAATGCGGATGTGTCACCACGCGGCGATCCGGCGGGCTTCGTGCGCGTCATCGACGACAAGACGCTGATCATCCCGGACCGGCCCGGCAATAATCGCGTCGATACGATGCAGAACATCATCGCCAATCCGCAGGTCGGCATCCTGTTCCTCATCCCCGGCATCGACGACACGCTGAGGGTGAACGGCAAGGCCGAGATCATCGATGATCCCCAGGAGCTGGCGCCCGCCGCCGTCAATGGCAGGCCGCCCAAGCTCGGCATCAGGGTGAAAGTGGAGGAGGTCTTCTTCCATTGCGCCAAGGCGTTCCGCCGTTCAAAGGGAGCAGGCGCGCGCCTGCGAAGTCGACCGCCAGGAGTCCGACAAGGTCGAGGCGGAGATCCAGGAAGAATACAAGACCGGGCTTTACTAGGGGACAGGGATCAGGGGTCAGTCCTCAGGATCTGGACTCCTGTCACCTGATGCCTGACCTCTGGTCCCTGTCTACCGGCACGACGAAGCGTTCGCGCAATTCGCCGCGGCGCAGGACAGTGATTCGCGTCTCATAGCCGACGCGCTCATGATTGAGGAGGCGCAAGAGATCATCGATGCCGGCGACCGCATGGCCGTCGATGGCGATGACGAGATCGCCCGACTTGATGCCGCCTTCATCGGCGGGACTCTTCTCGACAACCTTCATCACGCGCACCCCCATCTCCTGGACGATCCCAGCATGGCGCGCGACATGGCGAGGCACCACGGTCTGCTGGCCTTCGATGCCGATGGCGGCACGCCGTACCCGGCCGTGCTGCAGGATTTGGCTCAGCACATAGAGTGCCGTATTGCTGGCGACCGAGAAACAGATGCCCTGGGCGCCGAGGATCACAGCAGTGTTGACGCCGATCACCCGGCCTTTCGAATCGACCAGTGGTCCGCCCGAATTGCCGGGATTGAGCGCCGCATCGGTCTGGATCACGTCATCGATCAGCCGGCCGGTCGAGGCGCGCAAGGAGCGCCCGATAGCGCTGATGACGCCGGTCGTCACCGTCTGCTCGAAGCCCAGGGGGTTGCCGATGGCGATGGCGAGCTGGCCGCGCCTGATCGTCTTGGAATCATGCAGAGCGAGCGGCGGTGCCGCCAGATTCTCATCGGTGCGGATGACGGCGATGTCGCTGTCGGGATCCTCGCCGATGAGGCGCGCCGCGGCGCGCTGGCCGTCGGCGAGGCCCACGATGATGGTCCTGGCACCCGAAACGACATGGCTGTTGGTGAAGATGAGGCCGTCGGAAGCGACGACGAAGCCCGAGCCGCCGCCCTGGCGGCCCTGGCCGTTCTTCACCGCAATATGGACGACGGACGGCCCGGCCTTGTCGACCGCGCCGATCACCGCCGTGGAATAAGCGTCGAGTATTTCGCCGTCAGTCGCCGCGTGGGTGACTTCCGGCAGGGACTGGCCCTGTTCATCCAGATTGAGCATGAGAGTTCTCCGCCGAGGCATATGGGGAGGGGAAAAGTCGGTTACCAGAGGGGCTCTTTACCCTCGCCCCGCAAGCGTAGCGCAGCGGGGAGAGGGAAGGGGCCCGACGCGAAGCGGCGGGAAGGGTGAGGGGCATCGGGCATCAATGAAGTGTCTTTCTATGCGCTCCATTGTCCCTTCCGAATCCAGCTAGCGAATTCAATCATAATCACGCACTGGCCCCTCACCCTCCCATTGCTTCGCAATGGGTCCCTCCCTCTCCCCGCTCGTCGGTCATCTGGCGCCTGGCGATGTCATGGCCCTTATGCGACGCGAGGCCCGGATAGAGCACGCGGTCGATCTTCGGGTGCTTCTCGAAGTGCCGCGCAAGGATGATGGCATTCGCCGATGCCTGGCGATAGCGCACGAAGAGCGTGCGCAGGCCCCTGATGAGGAGCCAGCATTCGAAGGGCGCCAATGGCGCGCCGATCTTGGTGCGCAGGCTCGCCATCTCCTCCCAGCGCGCGTTCACATTCCCGGTGACGAGGGCACCGGCAAGGACATCGGAATGGCCGTTCAGATATTTCGTCGCCGAATGGAAGACGATGTCGGCGCCGAGCAGCAATGGCTGGGTTGTCACTGCGGCACTCG
>VAZZ01000405.1 GCA_005884715.1 Alphaproteobacteria bacterium
CGCTGAGACTGACGTCGTGCTCGCGGCCGTCAAGGAGTGGCCTGGCGACGGCGGAGAATAGGCAAGGTCGGAACGACGGCCATCCTTGACGGCCGCTGCGCGCGACGTCATGGAGGCGGCAGGTCGGGACGAAGAAACGGCGCTGCGGTCGAACAAAGAAACCGGAGATTATCGGCTGGTCAGCGTCGCGGCTGCTGGTTGGTCGTGCCAGGGCGTGCCCCGAGCAACGACGGTATTGGCAAAGACGAGGAGCTTTCTTGCGCAGGCGACGAGCGCGCGCTTGTGTTCCTTTCCCGCAGCCGTGAGCCGTTGGTAAAGGGCAATGAGCTGCTGATTCCAGCGAAATGACGCTGGCAGAGCTGCGGTATAAAGCGCATGGCGAAGCCGTTTACGGCCGCCGTCGATGCGTCGGATGCCGAACTGCTCGCCGCTATCGTGGTCATAGGGTGCAAGGCCGGCAAGCGCCGCGGCCTGCTCGCGCGTGATCTGCCCGATCTCGGGCAGGCGCACGAGGATGGCAACGGCAGTTGGCAGCCCGATGCCATCGACGCTCTGGATCAGATCGAGCCGCTTGGCAAGGTCGGGATGCTCACGGATGGCTGCGACCAGAGCCTTGGACTCGGCCTTCTCACGCTTGGCCAGGCTGGCTAGATCGTCTTTCCAGAGCTTTCGGATGCGATCGTTGTGGCAGCTCTCGATCCGGTTCTTGAGCCGCGCAATATCCTCGCCGATCTGATCGAGCATCGTAAGCTGCTCGGCAAACGGCTGCAGCCGGGGATCGGGTGGGGCATGGATCTTCTTGACTGCGGCGGTACAGGTCGCAATCAGAGCGGCATCGATCTTGTCGTTCTTGGCGCGCTGCAGGTGAAACTTCGCATAAGCGCGCACTTGTGCCGGTTGAAATACCACCACCACAAACCGCTGGCGCCGAAGTTCGGCGACGACGGCCTGCTCATAACCGCCGCTCGCCTCAATCCCGATGCGATTGACCCGATGGCGCCGCAGCCAGTCCAGCAACGCCTCATGACCTTCCGATGTGTTATTGACCTGGAGTTGCTCCCGACTACCATCGAGTGCCACATCGAGCTTCCGTTTGCCGGTATCGATTCCGGCACAGATTGTGATACGCTTGGCCATCTTCGTCGACCCTCCCTTGTGAGGCGAACCTAAAGTTCGTTCAACCATGCGGGTCCCGATGAAGCGCCGACCGCGATCTTGCTACGAAAGGCAGCCCAAAAGGCTTCGGTGGGCATCGATCCGATCGATCGGCGGCCCAGTTCGGGTGGCCACCCGGGCTGGGCCATTCCTCACGGAACGACCCCAGTATAACCCAA
>VAZZ01000407.1 GCA_005884715.1 Alphaproteobacteria bacterium
GGACATGCTGGATCTGGTGCGGCTTCCGACCTTGCAATTCACCGAGGACCTGATCCGCGCTGGGCACGATTGCGCCAAGTTCCTTTTGAAACGCATCGAAGGCGAGGAACGGTTGAGCGAATTGCAGCGCCTCGATCTGATGAGCTTCAGCGAAGGTGTTACTCGTTCCTGAAACTCGGCTTGCGCTTGGCGCGAAAGGCGGCAACGCCTTCCTTCAGATCCTCGGTCGATGCGGCGAGCGCGCCGGCAATGGCTTCGAGCGGGCGTTCGGTCTCTTCTCCTTCCGCCGCATTGATCAGCGCCTTGGTGAGTTCGAGCGCCACCGGTCCGCGCGCCACGACCAGTTCGACATATTCTTGGGCCGTAGCCATGCCCTGTCCTTTCGGCGCCACTTCATCAACGAGGCCCAAGGTGAGCGCTTCCTCGGCTGAAAAGATCTCGCCGAACAGCGCCATGCGGCGGGTCAATTGCGCGCCGAAACGGCGCACCACGCGCTGTGTGCCGGACCAGCCGGGAATGATGCCGAGCCCCGTCTCGGGAGCCCCGATCTTGATATGCTCCTCAGCGATGCGCAGATCGGCGACCGCAGCCAGTTCGAGCCCGCCGCCAAGCGCATGCCCGTTCAGCACCGCGATGACCGGCTGGCGCAAGCGGGCGAGCGCATCGAAGGCGCGATGGCCGTAGCGGATCCAGGCGCGGCCGAATTCGAGCGCCGAATGGGCTGCCCAGGCTTCGATATCGCCGCCGGCGCAGAAAGACTTATCGCCCTCGCCGGTGAGGACGACGACGCGGATATCCGGCTCCGTCTCGATCAGCGCCGCGGCGCGCTCTAGGCTCAGTACCATGCTCATATCGAGCGCATTGAGCTTTTCCGGCCGCGCGATGGTGAGGGTGGCGACCTGATCGAGCCGTGTGAGTAGAATGCGCTTGTCGCCGGTATCAAGCATGGCTGAGCTCCAGACCCATGGGGTCCGGCCGGAACAGGCGCGCTTCCATGACCTTGAGATCGGGCGCAACGTTCAGCGGTATGCCGGCCTCGGCCAGCACATGCTGTTCGAGATCGACGCCCGGAGCGATCTCGGTGACGAGAAGACCTTTCGATGTAAGCTTGAGAACGCAGCGCTCGGTGACGTAAGTAATGTCCTGGCCTTGCGCCACCGCCCGGCGGCCGGAGAAGGAGACCTGCTCCACCTCGGGCACGATCTTCTTGACCTTGCCTTCCTTGTCGATCCTGAGCTTGCCCTCCGAAATGTCCATCTTGGCGCCAGCATTATAGAAGCCCGAAAAGACGATCTTCCTGGCACGTGCGGTGATATCGACGAAGCCTCCGGCGCCTGCAGTCACATGTGGCCTCACTCCCAGCTTCGACACATTGACCGAGCCCGAGCGATCGATCTGCAGGAAGG
>VAZZ01000406.1 GCA_005884715.1 Alphaproteobacteria bacterium
GAGACTGACCGGTGATCTCGCGGCAAAGGCCTGGCGTCATATCGAGGAAGTCGAAAAGATCGGCGGCATGGCGAAAGCCATCGAGGCCGGTATTCCGAAAATGCGCATCGAGGAAGCGGCAACCCGGACGCAAGCGCGCATCGACACCGGCGAACAGGCGGTCATCGGCGTCAACAAATATGTCGTCGGCAAGGATGCCGAGATCGACATCCTGAAAGTCGACAATTCAGCCGTCAAAGCGCGCCAGATCGAGAAGCTCGCCAAGCTCAGGGCCGAGCGCGATCAACGCGCCTGTCAGGCCGCCCTTGACCAATTGACCCTTTCAGCAAAGACGGGCGAAGGCAATCTCCTCGCGGCTGCCGTGGATGCGGCACGCGCCAAGGCGACGGTCGGCGAGATATCACTGGCACTGGAAAGGGCCTGGAGCCGACATGCCGCCGAAAGCCGCGCCGTCAAAGGCGTCTATGAGGAAGCGAGCCGCCGGAACCGGCAGAAGCTCGATGACGCGCGCCGTTCAGTCAGTGCCTTCAGCGAAGCCGATGGCCGGCCGCCGCGCATCCTTGTCGCCAAGATCGGCCAGGATGGCCATGACCGCGGCCAGAAGGTGATCGCCTCAGCCTTTGGCGATATAGGCTTCGATGTCAGGGTGGGCGCACTGTTCTCGACACCGGAGGAAGTCGCCGATGTCGCGGTGAAGTACGATGTGCACGTGGTCGGCGTCTCCTCGCTCACCGCCGGGCATCTGAGCCACATCCCAGCCTTGAAGGCGGCACTCGACAGGCTGGGCCGGTCCGACATCATGATCATCGTCGGTGGCGTCATTCCGCGAGAAGACATTCAGACATTGCTCGATGCCGGTGCTTCGGCAGTGTTCCCGCCGGGCACCGTGATACCAGAAGCGGCGCAGAAGCTGCTCGACCGCCTCAACGAGCGTCTGGGCTATGCGCAAAGGGCGGCGGAATGATTTCGTTTCTTAGAACCGAGGTGCCACTTCGATGTGTTCGGCGAGTTCCTGATATTCCTCGCAAGTCGTGCCGCAGCGACTGGCGATTTCAATCAATTCGGCCTTGGCAAGATCGACGCGGCCGGCCGCGGCATAGCCTTCACCCAGATATTCGCGAGCAAGTACAAAATTTGGATTGATGGCGAGCGCCTTGCGGTATTTCCCAATGGCCTCATCCAGATGTCCGGACTTGCGAAGGCTGTATCCGGTGTAATTCAGAACGCGCGGATCGTTTTGATTCCTGATCGCGGCCAGGACGGTAAGAGCCCAGTCATATTCGCCGGCTTGGGCCAGGGCAGCGCCATTCTGATAGAGGTCTTCATCTGGGAGAATTCCGTAAGATACCTTGATGCATTTCTTGTCGTGCTTATCCCTGACCTCGCCCTTCTTGCATTTCTTGACGCTATTATCGCCTTTCCCGCCGCTTCCGCCCCCACTACCGCCGCTTCCGCCACCACTACCACCGCTTCCGCCACCACCGTCTCCCCCTCCCATTGCAAAGGCGGGCAGGCAGGGCGCCGCGGCCAGTGTAAAAGCCAATAACATTGCGAGAACGACGCGACTCTTCACGATGGGCCTCCGCAGAGCGATATGGACCGGATACGCCCCCGATCTGGTTTTCATTCCCCTGCCAAAAGTTGGACGGCATATGGATGTAGGATACGACCGAGGACTGTGCCAAAATGGATTTCTCCCGCCGCATCTCAAGATAAATAGCAGCAGCGTCAGCTGATCTGAGAAGAGCTTCACGATACTTTCCTTCGCAGCGGACGCGACGTAGGGTTGGCCATGGATATCCCTGCCCAAGATCTCGCAGCGATCGAGACCCGTATAGCGAACTGGCTGATCGGGCCGGCGCGGCGTTCCTGCACACCGGCTGAAATCGTCGACGGGCTGGTGGAGCGGCTCGTGGCGGCAGGCATTGCCTTGTGGCGGGTGCGCATCGCCCAGCAGGTCGCCAATCCCCTGATCGGTGCCTGGGGAATCTTATGGACCCGCAGCGGCGGTGCCGAATTCTATACCGTACCTCGCAGTGTGCTGCAGACAAATGCCTTTTACGGCAGCCCGTTCGAACATGTCATAAAGTCGCGGACGCGTTTCCGCAGCTCGCTCGAAAGACTTGAGCGCGGCCGTGACCATGAGGTTCTTTTCGAACTGGCCGCGGCCGGCAGTACTGATTACCTGGCCTTGCCCGTTGAATATGGCGACGGGTCAGTCCAGGCGAGTGCCTTCACCACCGATCGCCCAGGTGGCTTTCGCGACTGGGAGGCAGCGCTGATCGAGAGACTGATGCCGGCGATGGCGGCGGCACTTGAACCCGCGGCGATGCGCCATTCAACGGCGAGCCTCCTCGAAGTCTATCTCGGCGCTGGCCCCGCGAGCCGCGTGGCCGGCGGCGCATTCCAACGCGGTGCGATGACCGAGATCGACGCAGCGGTCGTGATCACCGACCTGCGCGGCTACACGGACCTGTCGGAACGGCTGGCTCCCGACGCGCTTCTCCAGCTGTTGGGCACCTATTTCGAAATGGTGGTGGAGTCGGTGCGGTCCGAGGGCGGCGATGTGCTCAAATTCATTGGCGACGGCGTGCTCTCCCTCTTTCCCGCCGAAGGCCATGGGCGGCAAGAGGCCTGCGCGCGCGCTGTCCGCAGTGTCACCGGCGCCTTCGCCCAATCCAACAATCCGGATTTGCGCTTCGTCGCCGCCGTGCATGTGGGGCCAGTCGTCTATGGCAATATCGGCAGCCTCGACCGGCTTGATTTTACTGTCGTCGGCCCGACCGTCAATTATGCCAGCCGGCTGGAAGCCGCTGCAAAAATGCTCGGCAAATCCGCCATCTGCTCACAAGACGTGGCGCGATCCTTGCCTGCCGACAGGATCGGTGATCTCGGTCAGCATATGCTCAAAGGCTTTTCCGATCCGCAGACCCTTTTCGAACTGAAGATCGCATCCTGAAGGCGGAAGTTGCCTTAAAAATCAGATTGCAGCATGAACGTCGCCGACGCGGGTCTTGCGCCAGTTGCTGAGATCGGTCGCGGCAAAAGTGCCGAGCGCCTGGCGTTCAGCTTCCGTCCATACCGGCAATGAGGCGAGAAGTGCGGCCATCGCCGCCTCCGATGCGCGATGCGCGCCGTCATCGCATTTGAGCGCCAGGCCAAGCCCCGCATGCGGGACGGCGCCACAGAACACACCTTCCGCCCCGCCCTTCACGAAAGCGCGCGGCACCTTCTCCATTACATTGGTGCAGAAACGATTGGTGCCGGCCACCATGAAAGGATGTTTGCGGACCGCCCCTATGATGCGCCGGCAGGCGGCCTTGCGCGTTTCGTTCAACCCCGCGCCGGAGCCGAAGCGGGCGAAGCCTAGCGCCAGGTTGCGCAGCGGAATGGCCCATGTCGGCACCGAGCAGCCATCAATGCCATGGGGCTGCGCGTCGGCATCGATATCACAGAGTTCGCTCATCACTTTCGCGACGGCGCGCTGAACCGGATGATCGATCCTGGTATAGCCCGCGGCCGGCGCGTTGAGATGGTGGGCGAGCGTCAGCATGCCGGCATGCTTGCCGGAACAGTTGTTGTGGATGGAGCGCGGCTCCTCGTCACGGCGCACCATATCGTGCTGGACCTTGAGTTCAGACGGCCAATGCGGACCGCATTCATACTGCGCCTCGCTCATGCCCGCCTTGGCCAGCATGCCGCCGGCGACCCTGACATGCGCCGCTTCGCCGGTATGCGACGCGCAGGCAAGCGCCAACTCCTCATCGGTGAAGCCGAAGCGGTCAGCCGCACCGCTCTCGATCAGGGGAAGGCACTGAAACGCCTTGATCGCCGAGCGCGGAAATACGGCTTGCGCAATATTGCCGGCCGAAGCTACGAGTTTGCCCGCGCCATCCACCACGGCGTAAGCGCCGGTATGGCGGCTTTCGACAAAACCACCGCGGGTCACTTCGGCGATGACGGGATTAGGCATAGGCACTCTCCTTGAGACGAGCGCTTCCCGCTAAAGTTGCTCGACTTTAGCGATGAGGAAGCACTCCAATATATGTTGTCGAGCCTTTCATCCCGTTCGGATTGATTCAATGCGAACGGGATAGGCTCGATGCGACCACAAATACCACCCGAGCGCCAGCACCTGCAGCGCCAGGAAGATGCCGAAGGACCAGCTATAGGCTTCCGGCGCATAGCCCGTCGCCACCGGTGCGAACAGACCAATGATCATGCCGATTACGCCCTGCGCCGCAAACGCCGATACGAACATGGCGAAATTGATCGTCGCATTGGAACGCCCGGCGAGCTCATTGCCGACACGGGAAGCGAACCACGGAAAGGCCAGAATACCGGCCTGTCCGGTTGCCGCCAGCACCAGCCAGGCCGGGAAACTGAATTCCGGCACGCGCAGGACGATGATGGTCTGGGCGCCGAGATAGGCTAGCAGATAGCCCAGCATGACGGTGAGCGGGCTGATGCCGCGCCGCCCTAGCCGGTCGGCCAGGAAGCCGCTCGACAGGATGCCAAGCATGAAGGAGACGGCCATCCACAGAAGATGACGCGCCACTTGATCGCGGCCGAGGCCCATAACATCGCGGAACCATGGACCCGCCCACAGGGTCTGGATGCCGATCTGAACGCCCGCCGTCAGCCCCAGAAACGGCGCCAGCCGCCAGAACAACGGCAGTTTGAGGATGCGCAGCAGCTGGCTGAACTGCTCGGCGAAGCTTGCCGGGGTGCGTTCTCCATCGCGGCGCGGCACCATTGCGAAGATCAGGCCGGCGACGGTGAAGACGAGGCCGGCGAAGACGAGGAAGGTACTGCGCCAGCCGACCAGGCTTACGAGATATTCGGTGGGTTCGGTCGCCCCGATGATCCCCAATGCGCCCATCGACATGATGCAGGCATTGGCAAAGGCCCGGCGCTCGAGCGGCAGCCACAGCGACGTCGCCTTGAAGCCCGACATGAGACCGCCGGCAAAACCGAACCCGATGACGGCACGGGCGAGGAAAAGCGTTACGAAGCCCGGGGCCGTCGCGAAGAGCACGCAGCCCAAGGCGGCCAGCGCCAGCAAGGCCGACTGGACGCGGCGCGGGCCGTAGCGGTCGAAGAGGACGCCGAGCGGCAATTGGAACAAGGCGAATGCCAGGAGATAGGCCGAGGTCAGAAGCCCAAGCTCGGCCGGGCTCAGACCAAGATCCAGGACCAGATCGGGCGCCACCACCGCATTCACGGCGCGCAGAAGATAGGAGAGCAGATAGCCTAAGGCGAAGGGGCCGAGCGCCGTGGCGATGATGCGTAGGGAAATGCCGGGCGCCATGCTGCGGATGCCGTCTCGAAGATCGCTGTTAATGATTAGGCCGAATGGCTGTTTTGCCGGATTCCTCATAGCAGCAATTCGTCCAAGAAACAGGGCCGCGGCTCCAGTTTTTACAGAAACCGTTTCGGCAAGCGCGCGACCTCGGCGTATATTGGGACTCGCATGACGGCGGCAACGGCATTTGGTTCCCAAGATTGTAATGGCATGCCGGATGAATACTGTGGAGGCCCAGAATGATTCGCAGTGCGTTTCTGGCGTTGAGTACGGCTTTGATCCTTGTGGTCGTACTCGGCTGGCAGAACATCATGGCTTCCGGCTGGGGCCAGTTGAACCTCAGCTGGGACACGCTGACCAGCTACTACAAT
>VAZZ01000408.1 GCA_005884715.1 Alphaproteobacteria bacterium
CGCCAGGCGCGATATCGAATTCGCCCGCGGCAAGGAGGGCTCCGATATTCTCTTAGGATGCGAGGATGGAGAGCTCGTCTCTTCTGTCATGGTCGGCCATGACGGCCATCGTGGCTGGCTTTATTATTTGGCGGTAGCCCCGGCATTTCAGGGCAAAGGTATCGGCAGGGCGACGGTGCACGCCGCGGAAGCCTGGCTCAGGGAGCGCGGCATCTGGGCGATCAATCTCAATGTCCGCTCGGAGAACGAGAAGGTCCGCGCCTTCTATGCGGCACTTGGCTATGAGATGCGCGACGTCATCGTGATGGGCAAGCGCGATACCGATCGCTAGCCTTTGCTTGAGATTTTTCCGGCCTGCGATATGGTAGCCAAGTGAAGCCTGAAGCAACGTCTGTAAAATTCCAGCGCGTCGATGCTGAAGGGCGCATCGCGGTCAAGTGCACTGAGCGTGGTTCGGTCCGGCACGTCCACCTGCGAGGCGGTTTTGGTCAACACCGCCGGTGGACTTACCGGCGGCGACCGGCTCTCCTGGATTGTCCATGCCGGCGAAAGAGCAAGCCTCACTTGTGTGAGCCAGGCTTGTGAGCGCATCTATCGCTCACGGGATGGCGAACCGGCGCGTGTGTCGGTCAGCATCACGCTCGACCAAAAGGCGTGCCTCAACTGGATGCCCCAGGAGTCGATCCTGTTCGATGGTTGCGCGCTGAAGCGTAATCTTGAAGCGGATCTGGCTTCTGAGGCGCGCCTGCTCATTGTCGAAGCCTTTATCTTCGGACGTGCCGCAATGGGAGAGACCGTACGTTGGGCCAGCCTGAATGACCAATGGACGATCCGCCGCCACGGGCAGCTTGTGTTCGCCGACAATGTCAGGCTCGAGGGCGATATTGAAAGGCTGCTGGAACGGCAAGCTGTAGCGGCTGGCGACCGCGCGGTAGCGACGGTGGCGCTCATCGCGCCCGATGCCGAACGTCATCTTGATCTGGTACGCAACGATTTCCCCGCCATTGCCAGCACCGCTTTTGCTGGCAAGTTTCTTGCTAGAGTGACGGCAAAAGGGGCCTATGAACTCAGGCAGACGCTCATTCCCTTGGCAACCATGCTCAATGGAGGATCGGCGCTGTCCAAAGTTTGGTCTGTTTGATTATAAAAGAGGCGGAAATGAATCTAACGTTGCGCGAGAAGGACAAGCTTTTGATCGCGATGGCGGCATCGGTTGCGCGCCGCCGGCTCGAGCGTGGTGTGAAGCTCAACCACCCCGAAGCCATCGCTCTCATAACCGATTTCGTCGTCGAAGGTGCCCGCGACGGTCGCGGTGTCGCCGATCTCATGGCAGCCGGCGCCCATGTGATCGATCGCAGCCAGGTGATGGAAGGCGTCGCCGACATGATCCGCGACGTCCAGGTCGAAGCGACCTTTCCCGATGGCACCAAGCTGGTGACCGTTCATGAGCCGATCCGATGATCCCGGGCGAAATTCTCACTGCAGCCGGCGATGTCGAACTCAACAGGGGCGCCAGTGTCCTGGTGCTAAGGGTCGCCAATAGCGGCGATCGCCCGGTGCAGGTCGGCTCGCACTATCATTTTTACGAAACCAACCCGGCCCTCATTTTCGATCGGGACAGCGCACTGGGTCGCCGCCTCGACATTCCCGCCGGAACAGCAGTGCGTTTCGAGCCGGGGCAGACCCGCGAGGTGCCGCTTATACCGATTGCCGGCGCACGCCGGATTTTTGGTTTCCGCCGGGCAGTGATGGGGGATCTCTGATGCCGGTGCGCCTTTCGAGGGCTTCCTATGCCCAGATGTTCGGACCGACCGTAGGCGATCGCATCCGCCTCGCCGACACCGATCTCTTCGTCGAAGTGGAAAAGGACTTCACGGTCTATGGCGAGGAAGTAAAATTCGGCGGCGGCAAAGTGATCCGCGACGGCATGGGACAGAGCCAGAAGACACGCGCCGAAGGTGCCGTCGATACCGTCATCACCAATGCGCTGATCATCGATCATTGGGGTATCGTCAAAGCCGATATCGGCCTGAAGGGTGGCCAGATCGCCGGCATAGGCAAGGCGGGAAATCCCGATACCCAGCCGGGCGTCGACATCATCATCGGACCGGGCACCGAGGCGATCGCGGGCGAGGGACGTATTCTCACCGCCGGCGGCATGGATGCGCATATCCATTTCATCTGTCCCCAGCAGATCGAAGAGGCCCTGATGTCGGGCATCACCACCATGCTGGGTGGCGGCACGGGGCCGGCGCACGGAACGCTGGCGACGACCTGCACGCCCGGGCCCTGGCATATGGAGCGGATGCTCCAGGCCGTGGACGGTCTGCCCATGAATATCGGTTTCTCCGCCAAGGGCAATGCATCTCTGCCTTCCGCCCTTGTCGAAATGGTCGAAGCGGGTGCGTGTGCCCTCAAGCTTCATGAGGATTGGGGAACAACGCCGGCGGCAATCGATTGCTGCCTCACTGTCGCCGATGATCATGACGTCCAGGTGATGATCCACACCGACACGCTCAACGAGTCTGGCTTTGTGGAGGATACCATTGCCGCCTTCAAGGGCCGCACCATTCATGCCTTCCACACGGAGGGTGCCGGCGGCGGCCATGCGCCCGACATCATCAAGCTCTGCGGTCTCGCCAATGTAATCCCCTCATCGACCAATCCGACGCGGCCCTATACGGTCAATACCGTGGCAGAGCATCTCGATATGCTGATGGTCTGCCATCATCTCGATCCGCGTATTGCTGAGGACATTGCTTTTGCTGAGAGCCGTATCCGCAAGGAGACGATTGCGGCGGAAGATATCCTGCATGACATGGGCGCCTTCTCGATCATCTCCTCCGATAGCCAGGCCATGGGCCGGGTCGGCGAAGTCATCATCCGTACCTGGCAGACTGCCCACAAGATGCGCGTCCAGCGCGGCCGGCTCGCCGAGGAGACCGGCGCCAACGACAATGCCAGGGTCAAGCGCTATATCGCCAAATACACGATCAATCCCGCCATCGCCCATGGCATTGCCGGACATGTGGGTTCGATCGAACCAGGCAAGCGCGCCGATCTCGTTCTGTGGTCGCCGGCCTTCTTTGGGGTGAAACCCGATATGGTGCTGCTCGGCGGCATGATTGCCGCAGCCCCGATGGGCGATCCGAATGCCTCCATACCGACGCCGCAGCCTGTCCACTACCGCCCGATGTTCGCCGCTTTGGGCCAGGCGCCGAGGCGCAGTGCGGTAGGCTTCGTCTCGAAATCGGCACTCGCCGGCGGCATCAGGGAACGCTTCGGCCTCGCCAAGGAACTGATCGCGGTTGACAATACGAGGGGCGGCCTCGGCAAAGCCTCGATGATCCACAATTCGGCGATGCCTCATATTGAGGTCGATCCCGAGACCTATGAAGTGCGCGCCGATGGCGAATTGCTAACCTGCGAGCCCGCGCATGAGCTGCCCATGGCGCAGCGCTATTTTCTTTTTTGACCATGCGGGCGCAATCATTCCAGCGCAAAGGCCTATGGACGGGCAAACCGGCCGATCAGGTGACCCTCGATTACGATGATCGCTGCCGCCGCCGCATAGCAATGACGGGCGATGCCGGTCTCGCTTTCCTGCTCGACCTCGCAGAGACGACCTATCTGAAGGACGGCGATGTGCTCGTTCTCGATGACGGACGCTTGATCGAGATAAAAGCCAAATCCGAGGATCTGATCGAGATCAGGGGCCGCGATCCTCTCCATCTGATGACGCTGGCCTGGCATCTCGGCAACCGTCATCTCGCCGCGCAGATCGAAGCCGAGCGCATCGTGATCCGCCACGATCCGGTGATCGCTCACATGCTCGAACATCAGGGCGCCCGCGTCATGCGAGTGCGCGAACCGTTCAACCCCGAAGGCGGCGCCTATTCGGCGCATCATACCCATGGCCACTGATCATCTGGCGATGCTGCGGCTCTTGACCTGGCTGTCGCCTTCCTTTCCGGTCGGCGCCTTCAGTTATTCGCATGGCCTGGAATTCGCTGTTCATGACCAGGTCGTCATATCTCGCGCGGCTCTTGCCGAATGGATCGAGGATCTGATCGGGCGGGGCAGTTTGTGGAATGATACGGTGCTGCTTGCCGAAGCCTGGCATGCCGTGACAGAGGCGGACGGGCTGCGCCTGCGCCAGACGGCGGAATTGGGGGAGGCGATGGCCTTGAGTGCCGAACGTCATCTCGAAACCATGGATCAGGGCCGCGCATTCAGCGCAGCGGCGCGGCCCTGGACGGATGTTTTCAACTGTGGTTATTCCACACCCTATCCGGTCGCGGTCGGCGCGGCCGCTGCCGCGATGAAGATCGGTATCGAGCCTGTTTGTGTCGCCCACCTCCATGCCTGTGCCGCCAATCTCGTATCGGCAGGTATCAGGCTTATCCCGCTCGGCCAGTCGGAAGGAACTCATCTTATGGCATCCTTGGAAGATCTGATCATAAAGGTCGCGAGCAAGGCGGCGGGATCATCGCTCGCGGATCTCGGCAGTGCGACTTTCGCTGCCGATATGGCTGCGATGCGACATGAGACATTGCCTGTAAGGCTTTTCCGCTCATGAACCGGATGCATGGCCCCTTGCGCGTCGGCATCGGCGGGCCGGTCGGCTCAGGCAAGACGACGCTCACGGAGAAGCTCTGCAAGGCGATGCGCGAGCGCTGGTCGATCGCCGTCGTCACCAACGACATCTATACCAAGGAGGATGCACTGATCCTCACCCGGCTGCAGGCGCTTCCCGAAGACCGCATCATGGGCGTCGAGACGGGCGGCTGCCCACATACGGCGATCCGCGAGGACGCTTCGATCAATCTGGGCGCGATCGCCGAGCTCAACCGGCGCCATCCCGATCTCGATGTGATCTTCATTGAATCGGGCGGCGACAATCTGGCGGCGACCTTTTCGCCCGAACTCGCCGACCTCACGCTTTATGTGATCAGCGTGTGCCAGGGCGAGAAGATCCCTCGCAAGGGTGGCCCGGCCATCACCCGCTCCGACCTCCTGATCATCAACAAGATGGACCTTGCTCCTCATGTCGGCGCCGATCTCGATGTCATGGCGGCCGACACCAGGCGAATGCGCGGTGACCGACCCTATATTTTCACTGATCTCCTGCGCAACAAAGGCGTGCGGGAAGTGGTGGACGTGATTGGCAAAATGGGCGGCCTCGCCGTCATTTAGCGCGCTTTCGGGCGAGGTGGTCCGCCGCGGGCCCGTCTGCCGGATCGCCTATACGGCGACGAAGCCAGTGCGCTGGTTGCGGTTGCGCGGGAAATCCCCCGAGCGCATTGAGTTCAGGGCCCACGTCATCTGATCCTGATATATTCCAACTCTCATGCATTGGCCCACAATGTCAATAAGGGGCACAATTCGGATGTCCACTTTAACGGGCTCTTCAGGTCACCCGCCTGGCGCTTGTAGTCAATACCACCCCACCATGCCGATGCGCGCACCGTCTTCCGGAGTCCTGATGACGACAAGCGGCGGCTCCTGGTCTTCATCGAAGGAACGGAACCAACGGGAAAGTCTCTGAAGCATACGTCTCATGGCAATAACTCCCCTGGGCGGACCTTCGTCAATGCCGCAGATGCCCGCTGGTTCCCGCCGACCGGAGGTTAATCCAGTCGCTACAGCATGGGATCCTACGCTCCACTTTGTCAGAAACTGTCACCATCAAAGGACTGGGTGCCTTCAAACCCGCTCTGCGGTGCCCTGAGCTCCCAGACGAGACCCGAGGCCCTGCACTCGACTGACGCTTTGCCGTGCACCGCAGAGGGCGCCAATTGCTCGAGCACCTTGGTGCCGAAACCCGCCGGAGGCTTGCCGTCGACCTTTGGCCCGCCGGTCTCCTCCCAGCGTAGCGTCAAGGCGCGCGCATCGGGGTCGCCTGCAAGGGACCATGTCACGCTGACCCGGCCCTCCGGCATGGAGAAGGCGCCATGTTTGGTGGCATTGGTGGCAAGCTCATAAAAGGCCATGCCGAGATATTGTGCGGCCATGGCTGACAGCAACACTTGCGGTCCGTGCGTTTCCAACCTGTCGCGGACCCCGAAACTGTCGAGATGGGCGATGATCAGGCCGTGCAGGTCGGTGCCTTCGCCATTGACGAGCAGGTCATGCGAGCGCGACAAGGCGGCGATACGTGCCTGGATCAGCGCCTCGAACTCTCCTGGTGACCGCGTTTGCTTGCTCGTCTCGCGGATCATTGCCAGGATGACGGTATATTGATTTTTGACCCGGTGCGCGAGCTCGCGCAATAGCATCGTGATGCGCTTCTCGGCCTTCTTTCTGCGCGTGATGTCCTGGGTGATGCCGATGAAATGCCGGCCGTCCCAGTCCACTGAAATACGATGGTTCTCGAGCCAGATCATGCGTCCGTCCGGCCGATATAAGCGGTATTCATCACGCGGCGGCGGCGGCTCGCCCTGCTTCATGCGGCTGCGCGCGGCGCTCAGACGCGCCCGGTCTTCGGGATGCACCATCGAGAGGAAGCGTTCGGCTGATGGTGTGTCCTTGGCAGGGTCGAGTCCGATCAGGCGGTAGAAATTATCGTCCCAGCTGAGCTGGCCATCGGGCCTGAATTCCCAGCTCCCCATGTCGGCCGCCTTGAAGGCAAGTTCGAGGCGTCGTCGTTCGAGTTGCAGGGCCTGCCTTTCGCGCTCGAGCCTCTGGATCGATTGATCGAGCAGATCGACGATGAACAAAATTGCCCCGCAGACGCTGATGAAGCCGGTGACGGCCGTGATCGCCCAGATGCGCGAAGAATCCTCCCTGCCGGAGGTCATGAGGAAATAGACGGCTAGGCCGGTACAGACGAGGAGCGCGGCAAGGCCGGGCTTGCGTCCGCCGACAAAAGCGCTCAGCAGCACCGCCGGAAAGAGCGCTGCCGCGGCCATAAACCCGTAAGCCGGATGCCGCCTCAATGACGGCAGGCGCCTGTCAATCCACACCAGCTCCTCCCTATTCATCGCATGATACCACGGCCAACAAGAGTACCACAATTCGCACGCATCGAGGCGGTGGTGGGTGCCTGTAGACCTGTTGTTGAGACTCCCGCGCCAACTGCCAGCCGCTGGTGCTGAAGCTGTCGGAGCCCATGCAGCAGCATTGTACCTGCCAGAGTGCCTTCTGTTGCAGATCTTCCACGGTCTCGCAAACTTCAGATTTACCGTCAATTCACTCCCGCCCATGGTAGTTGTCTTCCGCCGCCTCCCTGATTTCGCGCCAGGTGTCGGGATGCTCGCGCTTGAGTTCGGCGAGGATTTCGCGGGCGCGCAAATCGCTGAACGCATGCTGCCTGTCATCGGCGCCGATGAAGAAGACATCGCAAGCGAGATCATCGGCGAAGGCCTCGTCGTGGATGGGGCGGATGCGGATTTCGAGATCGCCGACGACGATATCGCGCTCGCGCAACGGGATATGAGCGGTGACTATCACGGAGCGCAAGCGGACAAAGGCCGGCGTGTCAGTTCGCCATGGCGAACACGCTCGGCATCGTTCCACCGGTCTTTCATGGCGAGCATCGCCAATTCGCGCTCGGCCGGACTGGCTTCCGCCCATGCCTTGGCATAGGCCTCGATGTAGAGTGCGTTTCGGCGGCGGCGGGCCTCGGCTTCCGGGAAGATCATTTTTAACTTCCTTTCTGCCGGTCACCGTATACGTTTTAATCGTATAAGTCAACGTAAATAATATCATAGTGGAATTTAATATGGCCGAATGTTCTTGATATGTTCTATGGTTTGGAGTCATGTTGGGTTGAGGCGCATCTCCTGGGAGGAAAACAATGGCCCTGCAGACCTACTTTGTCGTTCAGCCGTTTCAAGAAACCAATCGGGGCGCGCTTGTCGCCCTGCCGGCCATCGCCGCAAGAGATGCCGACCATGCAAGAAGGCTCGTAAACCGCCAGGCCGGCACGGCAGTGGGCGCGATCGCCTTTTCGCGGCGCGCCGATCCCGATGCCGGCGACTATGAGGAGGCGGTGGTGCTGATACGCTGGGGAAGGGTGCCTGACGAGGGCGTCGACGAGGCGGCGTGAGGTTCAGCGCACATTCCTCTTGCCGACAATGCGATGGCAGACCGGCCAGTCGAGGCGTGACTCGCTGAAGTCGCGCGCCGGTTGATATTGGCGCAGTTTCCACTCGCGATCCGAAAAACTGACCAGCATCTTGATGATCGCTTCGGCCTCGCCGTTGGGCGGCACATGATAAAGCACCACGTCGGTTTCCCGTTCAGGATGCTTGTGGGGATTGATCCAGGCGATGTCGCCTGGCTTGTAAGCGGGCACCATGGATTCACCCACGATCAAGATTCCATAGGCGCCCCTGACATGCAGGAGTTCTTCCGGAGGCACCGCATCTTCGATCGGGGTGTGATCGATGATGACATGACCCGCGCCTCCCCTGGCGGCGGAGTAAACCGGGATTAAACTTCTGTTAGGTGACGGCGCACTGGGGAGGATGATCATCGGCTTGTATCCGCGTGGTGGCTCATCATAGCCGCCGAGCGCCCATACCTCGTCCTCGGTGATCGGCGCTCCGCCATCGGCCGCACGGCCGACAAACAGCGGCAGGAGCTTCTCGATGATCTCGCGCGGCAGATAGGGGCGCGTAAATTTTTTCGGATCCTCATAATGCTGATAGCCCGACGGGGTCTTATGGCCGAGCGCCTTCGCGGCCTCGGCCATGCTGACGCCGGCCCGCCCGCGCAGCCCCTTTAAACGTGCAGTGACCGGAATATCCACCATCCGACGAATATAACGTAAAAATCGTACGCTTTCAAGCTTGACAATCTATACGTAAAAAACGTATGATCTCTGCATGATATCGAGCGATCCCCTGAAACTGCAAGATTTCGCACCCGCCGTTCGAGGCGTACTCGCGGCGGCAGGGCCGGTCGAGCCGTCCCGCTCCCCGAACCAGGCTCCCGGCCCGACCCTGTCCGGACCGGCGCTCAAATCGCGCGCCAATTGTTTCGCCAACCGCAAGACGCAGGCCCTGGTGAACCAGGGTCGGGCACTCCACCGCCGTGGCGAGAACTATTCCGCCATCGCGCGGGCGCTTGGCGTTGCGCGCGATACGGCGCGGCGCTGGCTCGATCCCGAATATGCCGGACACCGCCGCAGCCGCGCCACGCCACCCCCGCCCGGGGCTGAAGCGACGATGGCCGGCGAACCGGCTTTGCCAACACTGCCCTACATTCCCGGCATCATCATTTCCGGGCGCTACCGCATGAAGCCGTAGAGAGCGGGCAGTCCGTCACAGAAATCTTCCAAGGGAGACGCCGATGAAAACCGGACGCAAGCGCAAGCCGGGCCGCCGCTACGCCTCAGGCGACAGGGTGAAGGCCGTGCGCCAGGACGAAACCCGTCGCGTGGCGCTCGAGGCCCGCATGCGGGTATTCGGCGTGGGGCCCGAACTCGCGGGCCGCGATGTGATGGGCTCGCCTTTGGGCCGCCTGTTGCACTGGAAGATCATCACCCCGGCGCAGGCCGAAGCGGGCTATGATTTTGCCCTCACTTTGCGCGATTATCTGGCGGCGAGCGAGGGCCAGCGGCCAAGCCAGGGCAAAGCCAGTTTCCTTCCCTCGATGCGCGGCACGACCGGGGCCGAAGGTCCGCTGCGATCGCAAGGCCGGGCGCGCGCCTATATGGAGGCGCTGCGCGATGCCGACAATTTCGATCCGATGTCGCCTTCGGTCACGAGCATCGTCTGGGATGTGTGCATTTGTGAGAATGACCGCATGCGCGACAGGGAACTCGGTCTTTTGCGCACCGGCCTCAACGCCTTGAGCCGGCTGCTCCATCGCGGTCTTGTCGCTGGGAGGAAAGAAACGATCGGCTGAAGGGCGGTTGAATTTCGCCCGATTTGCGCAAGCTTGGGTGAAGGCCCTGCTGACGCATTGACGAATGGCCTCTGGATTTTTCTGGCCAAGTTGGATGAGGTGAGGACGAAAATGATCCCGGATAGGTGTTCACGATCGTTACGGCCTTGTCAGGGACTGGGCGATTGTTTGGGTCGGGCGGAATAGTCTAGGGCTCCTCCAGCTGCCTATGACCGGTCGGGCTTCTATGTCGGCGCGCAAGTAGGTTATAGTTGGGGCGGCCGGCATATAGATGAAGAACCCCGGCTCTTGCGAGCCAGGGTCCCATCGTTTTTCGTGTCAACTCAGATCGATCGGGAGCCTAGAGTCCCGCAAGCTGCGCGACGACACGGCACACCCTGACCGCATCGCGCGTATAGGCGGCGGGATTGCTGAGGACGGCAGGGCACTTGCGCGTGAGCGAGCGCCGTTCACCCGCGGTGAGGCTGGCGATTTCCTGGCTGATGCCAAGGTTGGTGCCATTGGCACCGCTGCCATTATTGCTGCCGCCATTGTTAATGCCGCTACCGCCATTGCGGCCGAGGGCGAGATTGGCATTGGCGCCGCCACCGGTGGTCCCGGCATTGGCGCCGCCATCGGCCTCGAGCGAGACCGGCCCGCTACCGAGCGCGACATTTACATTGCCGCCGGCGCCGGTGGTCCCGGCATTGACGCCGCCATCGGCCTCGAGCGAGACTGGCCCGCTGCCGAGGACGAGATTGGCATCGGCGCCCGCTATATTGCCCTGCCCGCCAAGCACATTGGCGCCGGCATTGGCCTCGAGCGAGACGCGCGACATTGACATTGCCGCCGGCGCCGGTGGTCCCGACATTGGCGCCGCCATCGGCCTCGAGCGAGACCGGCCCGCTACCGAGGGCGAGATTGGCATCGGCGCCCGCTATATTGCCCTCCCCGCCAAGCACATTGGCGCCGGCATCGCCCTTGAGCACGACAGGCCCGGTGGAAGCAAAGACATTCACCTTGCCGCCGGCATGCTTATGCCCGACGAAAAGATTGGCATCGGCATTGGTCGTGAGCTTGCGAGATCCGCCGAACGCCACATGCGCATTGGCCTTGGCGATATTGCCCTGTCCGCCGAGAATCTGGGCATTGGCATTCGCATTGAGACCTTTAGGGCCCTTGGACTTGTGCTTCAGGATCAAGGCCTTCTTCTGCTTGAGCGTCAGGCCGGCATTGAGCGTGGCGCCGGCCTGGATGCCGGAGCCACCTGTGCCAAGGCTGCCGCTGCCGGACCCAGTGGCGCTGACACCTCCGCCGCCGAGACCGGCGCTAACACCGGCGGCAATGCCACCAGCTGCCCCGACCGCGCCGCTGACAGCACCACCAAGATCGATGGACTGGCTCGGAATGGTCATGCCGGTGAGTGCAAGGATGGACGCAGCTGTCAATAAAACTTTGAATCTTCCAGTGCTGATTGCAGTATGCATAATTGCACCTCGCCTTGAAACGTTACGTCTTGCAAACTTAAGTCTATGCAATACTGCAACGGGTGTGCCGGAATATTGGTTCCGGGTGGGCTCTCAACAATGTAATAATATTGCGCGAGTCCAATGTTGACATTTGCCTCGCTCGTAATTTTCGGACCAAAGTCTGATGAGTTATTTCAAACTTTCATGAATATTGAGAAATGCGGAAATTACAGTAAGAGGGCCTGACCTTTTGTTCATGAATACTTTGCGCGATTTTGAAACGCCTGCGGCTTGTGCGGTACAAAACTGAAACGACCAGCGCCGAACCGAAAGGTGTGAAGCAGTTTCGAATAATTCGATGCGAAAACAATGCATCAGTCCGTCATGGCCACTGGTAGGTGTTAACCATGTCCCCGAACACTTCTCAACCATGTCCCTTGGCTGACACTTCCCTGGCCGCCTTTGAGGCGGCCATCAGGCGGGCCATCCAGTGTTTTAATTGTAACATCTGTTGCGCACAAATTTGCCCGTCAGCGTAAGGAATTGTGGAATCGTTTTAATTGAGCTGACCTGCCTCCCAACTTGCTGTTGTCAGCGGGACAGGGCCACGCTGGCAAAGGAGGCTGTGTTCCGCTTGGGCCGTTATCACCGCGCTCTTCCGACACTCGCCAATTCCATCAGTAAGAGCGGCCATCGGGGCGGCACTTAGGCGGTATCCAAAGGGTATCGAAGAAGAAAATGCATCGTCGCTTCAGCCGTTTGGCTCGCCCCACGCGCATCGGCGGCCACCAGGCCCCAGTTTTTTTAGGCTACACCTCTGCGGGGCTTCGGGCAAATAAGGAGCCAAGAAAAGGCCGGCGTGTGCTCACGTTTGCTTCCCGCCCGTCTACCCTTCGGTGGGCCGAGTAGCCGCGCTTGGGAGCGTTGCCGCCGAGAGGAAAGACAGGTTCGGCTGAAGGGCGGTTCAAATTCACCCGATTTGCGCAAGCGGCGAGATCCCGCCATGGCATGGCAGTTGCAACAAGACAAGGTGCGCCGCGCGAATGCGCGCAACCTGCTTCGTTTCTGTACGGAGTAGAGGCAGGGCAGGGTGACGAGTGGGCGACAGTCGTCATCCGTGGCCCTTCCCGGTGAATACCGCTTCCGATCCCCTCGAAGCGGAACAGGAGACGCCTTCGCCAGCCCCGCAATCCAGCGAGGGCGTCTCCGCCTCCCTGCGAGCGCGTTATATGGAGAGGGGCACGGGCCCCTTGTTGACATTGTCGGTCAAAGCATGAGATTGGGAAATATCAGGATCAGATGATGTGCGCCCGGAACTCCAAGCACTCGGGCGATCTCCCTCGTAACAGCAACCTGCGTACCTGCTTCGTCGTCGCAAAGGCGATGCTGCAAGATATTCAAAATTCCAATTGAATGAAACGTGATGCGGACGCGGCCATGGCCGAACCGGGCGTCAGCTATCCTTGAGTCGGGTGGGCAATCACAGTAAAGCCAAGCAAAATGAAGCAGATCTTTCGCATCTTTTTTTCGGCCGAGGAGACCAGGCCCTGGGCCGTAGTGCTTTGCCTGCTGCTTTCGGGCTTCGCCGAGGCGATCAGTATTGCGGCACTTTTGCCGACGATCCAGTCTATTGCCAGCCAAGGCATCGGGACGAGCAGCGGCTCACCCGCCCTTAGGTTCATCAATAATTTCATGTCGGCGCTCGGGATCGCGCCCAATCTGCCCAATCTCATTCTCGTCGTCGTGATCTTCTTTTCGTTGAAGACGCTGTTGTCCTTTGTCGCCCTGTCTTACGCGGGCTACGCGATTGCCGGCGTTTCCACCGGCCTGCGACGCAAGCTGATCAAGGCTCTGTTTGGCGCGCGCTGGAGTTTCTATACGCAACTGCAGGCCGGACGCGTCGCCAACATCATCAGCGGCGAGGCGGGCAATGCCGGCCTGGCCTATTTCGTCGCGGCTCAGTTCATGGCGTTTTCAATTCAGGGCATCATCTACACTATTGTCGCGTTCATGGTCGATTGGAGGCTGGCTTTGCTCGGCCTTTTCGTCGGTGGCGCCATAGGCTTATCCCTCAACTGGTTTGTGAGAGTTGCCAAGCGCGCCGGCTACAAGCGCGCCGGCCGGACCTCGGATCTTAC
>VAZZ01000409.1 GCA_005884715.1 Alphaproteobacteria bacterium
GGCAACGATGCCCCAGGTGACGGTCGGCTGGACGCCCGATCCCGTCATCATGATACCGGAACGCGTGACTTTGTCGCCTTCGCGCTTGGTCATCGCCTTCGCCCAGTCGATCAGCGTGGCACCGTCGACCGGCGGCTTTTCGGCATCGAGGCCCGCTTCCTTGACATGATCGAGATTGATCTCGGGCTGCAGGCTCATCAGATCCATCGGGATCATGAACATCTTGTTGTCGTATTTCGGATAGCGGGCCGCTGTGATCGAGGACGCGCTGAAATCGGCAATATCGAGTCCCGCTTTCGTCGCCAGGTCGTCGAGTGGAACGACGACCTCATCGCGCGCTAATTGCGCGCCCTTGCCCGCCGTGCCCCAGCCGAAATCCGGCGCTTTGCCGGTCGCGACTGCGGCCAGCACCTTGGTGACATATTGCTCCTCGGGCACCACTTCCATCTTGATCTGGACGCCCTTGTCCTTATGCGCCTCGTTGAAATTGGCGATCATCTTGGCCCAGACCTCGCCATCGGAAGCGGCAAGCCAGCTCCAATGGATGATTTCGATCGGGTTGCCGGCTTGCGCGGGACGCAAGCCAAGGCGCGGTGCGGCGAGGAGAGCGGCCGTGGCGCCGGCGGTTTTCAGAAGCCCGCGCCGGTTCAGGGCCATTGTTCCATTCAGCGTCGTTTTCACAGACATGCAAACCTCCCTTGGGGCACGCGATGAGCCGCATGCCTCGTTTTGTTTCGAGCCATTTTCCTGAACTTTTCAGCCGGGTTAGCAAGTGGTGCGGGCCGGCTTAGCTTCGAGTTTTTGACATTCGCCGGATTTTCAGTTGATACTCAGCGTCAAGAACTTTGCATGGAGCGACAGTGACCTTGGCTGACGAACGGCGTAGCGGCATTTCTGATCCAAGGCCCAAATTCGCCTTCATCCTGCAGCCGGAATTCCCATTGAACGCTTTCGTCCTCGCGACCGAGGCGTTGCGCATCGCCAATCAGAATAGCGGCGAGGATCTGTTCGACTGGCTGTTCGTGTCCGAGACGGGCAAGGCTGTCCGCGCCAGCAATGGCATGTGGATCGAGGTGCAAAGCGACTTGGCCAGCCTGCCGCATTGCGACTATCTGATCTTGCTCGAAGGCAACCTGCCCACCCAGAACAATTCGCCGCAGCTTCTCTCAGCGCTGCGCAATGCCTACCGGCATGGATCGATGGTGATCGCGGTCGATACCGGCGCCTTCGCGCTTGCACGAGCGGGCCTCACGGGTGAGCGCAAGCTCATCATCCACTGGGAGGCCATGCCGGCCTATCTTGAGCATTTTCCCGACGCCGAAATCGAAAACAGGCTCTATCGTATCGACAAGAAGCTGGGTTTCTGCGCCGGCGGGGTGGGCATGCTCGATCTCATGCTCGAGCTCATCGGCCGCCTGCGCGGGGCGGCACTGGCGCGCGAAGTCGCCAACGCCCTCATCCATACGCCGCGTGACGGCGCACAGGCGCAGCGTGTCGAAGGCGCCCCCGTCGATGCCGAGCCGTCCCTGTCGCGTCGCGTGATCGCGCTCATGGAACGGCATCTCGACTTTCCCTTAAGTCCACATGGCCTCGCCGATAAGCTCGGTATCTCAGTGCGCACGCTTGAGCGCTATTGCGCCCGCGAATTCGGCCAGACACCAACGCAGCTCTATCTGCTGGTCCGCCTGCAGGCGGCGCGCAACCTGCTCTTCTATGAGGAAGGAGCCATCAAGGATATCGCGGTCGCCTGCGGATTCTCCTACCCGGCGGTCTTCACCCGCGCCTTCAAGGCGCAATTCGGCCAGTCGCCGCGCGCATTCCGGCAGTCGTTCCGCGACATCCAGGGTCGCCTCGTGCGTCCGGAGATCGCCCGCCTGTCGGCCGCCAATAAGCGCAATTAGGCGCTTACGCGCTAGCTGAACTTCACTGTGATGCCGGCGAGAAGACGGGACGCCATGCCGCCCGACTGCGGCACGCGCGCTGGATCGAAACGCTCCGGCAGATCATGGCCGGCGGAGGACAGCGCCACGCCCATCTCATGTGGCAGGTTGGCCTGCATTTCGGCAAAAAGCTTCTCGGTGCGCGTCGCGGCGATACCGAAGGCCACGGTCAGACCGAGGGCGTTTTGCAGGTAGTTGCGGGCATTAAGGCGAGACATGACACGTATCCTCAAAGCGATTTGATTGCCAGGAGGATGCGCCTTGGCGGCTGTATGGAGCCTGAGGTCGCCGTTTATCTCGCGTTCAGCCTCACCGAAATATCGGAATTCTGTCTAAATAACTGGATTCGTTCAATTTATTGTTGTCGGGAATGGCCAAAGATCTACCTCTGCGGTGGGAAACCCTATGTGCCATCTTGACTTTGGGCTGGAGCCGTATTTTCCTGTGAGAATATAAATTTGCCCCATAAGCAACGAATCAGAGGGGCGGCGCAGTTTTATGGGGATAATGCTGCGCCCTCGGGAGGAGACCAAAATGCCGGACCTCAATCAGAGGATTGAGGCCATGTATCGTGGTGATTGCCGCGGTGCCTGGGCCCTCATAGCGTTTCTGTGGATCGCCATACTCTTCGTCCTGTTCATGACCTGGCCGCTTATCCCGGACACGACAATACGGATCGTGGTCGCCATCGGGGCGGCCGCCATTCTCATTTTCAACACCGCCGCCATTGCCGCGATGGTCAAGCACTATGCCGAGGACAAGGAATTCATCTACGGCCTCGACATCAAGCATCTCGACGCCATGCGCAAGCAAGGCCGCATCTAGAGGGAGGGCAAGATGGCAAAATACAAACCACCTGAACAAGAAAAAGCGCTGCAATTCGTCGATGTCGGCTTCCTGATCGTGGCAATCTTCGGCGCCCTGTGGCTGCCGCTCAAGCTCGGTCTTGCCGGTGCCGCAAAGGAGATCGACAAGATCGAGAATCCGACCTGGGAGACGCTCGGGCAGAACCCGACCATGGTGGCGGCCTGGGAAAAGCTCGGTCACACGCCGCAGACGGCCCATGACATCATCCAGAACCACTTCCACTACAATATCGACTGGCTCACTCTCATCCTGATGGCCGCGG
>VAZZ01000410.1:0-2748 GCA_005884715.1 Alphaproteobacteria bacterium
TATCGTCACCCCGGCGAAAGCCGGGGCCCAATAAACTGGTGAAACGTGGCAACTGCCGCCCAGTTGATTCTATTCGGGTCCCGGCTTTCGCCGGGATGACGGTGGAGGAAGGCGATGCATCTATAAAAACCCCAGCGCCTTTCTCACCTCAGCCGGCGATACTCCCTCTTCGCGCAGGTCGCCGAGCGAGCGGCTGCCGAGGCTCTTCGATAATTTGCGGCCCTCGCTGTCATCGATCAGGCCGTGGTGAAAATAGACGGGTGTCGGCAGATCGAGCAGACGCTGCAGAAGCCGATGGATTGCCGTCGCCTGAAAGAGATCGCGCCCGCGCACCACATGCGTGATGGCCTGGCGCGCATCATCGACGGTGACGGCGATGTGATAGCTGGTGGCGATATCCTTGCGCACGAGCACCACATCGCCCCAGTCTTGCGGATGCGCTCTCTCGCTGACGGCCGTCCCTGAACTCTCTTCGATGAAGACGAGCGGTTCGTCGAGACCGGCAAGGGCCCGCTTCATGTCGATCCGCCAGGCGCATGCGTCACCGCGAGCGAGGCGCGTCTCGCGTTCCTCCTTCGCCATCTGGCGGCAGGTGCCGGGATAAAGCGGCTGGCCTTCGGGATCGCGCGGGGTATCGTTGCCCGCTTGCCGCACAATATCCTGGCGCGAGCAGAAGCAGGGATAGAGCAGACCCAGATCCTTGAGGCGCCGCTGCGCTTTCCGGTAATCGGCGAGATGCTCGCTCTGGCGCAGCACCGGCTCTTCCCAGTTGAGACCCAGCCAGGCGAGATCGGCGAGCATCGCCTGAGTGAGTTCGGGCGTGCAGCGCAATGTGTCGATATCTTCGATGCGCAGCAGGAAGCGTCCGCCCGCCTCACGCGCCATCTTCTCATTGAGCAATGCCGAATAGGCATGACCCAGATGCAGGCGGCCATTGGGACTGGGCGCAAAACGGAAGGTAGGAGTACTCATGACTGTTCTTGGTTTCGCGATGCTCTATAACACGCGCCATGTACAAGACCATCGAGAGCGAAGCCGATCTGGCCGAGGGCGTCGACTGGCTCATCCGCCATGAGCCGCGCTTCGCCCAGGTCATCGACGTGACCGGCCTGCCGCCGCTCAGGCGCGCCGCGGGCGGACTGCCCGGGCTGTTGCGCATCATTACCGAGCAGATGATCTCGCTTCAGGCGGCGGACGCGATCTGGCAGCGGATCGCCCGCGAACTGGCGCCGCTCGATCCGCCTTCCATCCTGAGGCGCCGCCATGCCACTTTGATGAAGCTCGGCCTGTCGGGCGCCAAGAGCCGCACCTTCCACGCTTTGGCGCAAGCCGCCCATAGCGGCGAATTCAGCGTTGATTCGCTTGATCGCCATTCCGACGAGGAGGTCATCGCGATGCTGGTGGCGCTTCCTGGAATCGGACCATGGACGGCCGATATCTATGTCCTCTCCTGTCTTGGCCGGGCCGATGCGTGGCCGAGCGGCGACCTCGCCCTGCAGGCTTCGGCCGCCGATCTCTTCGGCCTCGAAAAAAGGCCGGATTCGCGCACCATGCGGGGCCTCGCCGAGGACTGGCGGCCCTGGCGCTCGGTTGCCGCTAGGTTGCTCTGGGCTCATTATCGCAGCGTCAGAGGCCTGCCGCAGGCGGTTTAGAGCATCTCCACTTCTGCGCTGTCATAAAGGCCCTTCACAGGGCTGACATACAAGATGTACAATATGACACTATGCAACAGGAGGAAGGTGCCGGAGTCCACCATCCAACCATATCTCCGGAGGCGTGCCCTGCATTGGTTCTCAATGCGGATTTTCGGCCTCTGAGCTATTATCCGCTGTCACTGTGGAGCTGGCAGGACGCGATCAAGGCGGTATTCCTCGATCGGGTGAATATCGTTTCCGAATATGAGCGCGTGGTGCACAGCCCCGCCGTCGCAATGCGCATCCCCTCGGTCGTTTCGCTCAAGACCTATGTGAAACCGGCGCGCAACCCGGCCTTCACGCGGTTCAACCTGTTCCTGCGCGACCGATTAACTAGCCAATATTGCGGCGACCGCAGAGACCTTACCTTCGACCATGTCGTGCCGCGCTCGAAAGGCGGCCAGACGACCTGGGACAATGTGGTGACCGCCTGCTCGCCGTGCAATCTTCTCAAAGGCGGCCAGCTGCCGCGCGACGCGAAGATGTGGCCTGACCATAAACCGATCAGGCCGACCATCAACCAGCTCCACACCAATGGGCGGATGTTTCCGCCCAATTTCTTGCATGATAGCTGGCAGGACTATCTCTACTGGGATACCGAACTGGAGCCGTAAAGCGGCGACGTTCGAGCGCGCTTCCCGGCGAGGTGGAATCACCTCGCCGAAAAAGGATTCGCGCCAAATCAATAATGTCAGATCTTTCGCGACGCGCCTTTCAAGCCGACGGCGGCGAGGCCCGCACAGATCACCGCATTCCAGCCGGCGAGCGATAGTCCTAAGATCCTTATCGCTGCTTCATCACAGCGCACCACCGGTTCGTTGGTGAGGGTGGGCAGGCCATCGCCGAGGCCACCGCTGCAGGTTGAGGGACCCGGCCAGAATTTCCACTCGGCGCCTGCGTGATAGATACCGAAAATGCTGTTGGCGATGAAGATCAAGGCGAGGAGCAGCAATCCCCAGCGGGCGATGCTGGAATTGCTGCGGGCGATGCCGGCGAAAATGAGGCTCAAGGGAATTGCGGCGTAGTAGGCCCAGCGCTGCATGAGGCAGAGCGG
>VAZZ01000410.1:2816-3950 GCA_005884715.1 Alphaproteobacteria bacterium
GTGCGTTGGGTGATCATTGTTTGGGTTAACAGGCGGTGAGCGCGCCTCCTCCGAGATATTTGGCGGCGAAATAGAGGCCGATGAGTATGGCGGCGGCAAGACCGGCAATGAGCCCTAAGCGTTTCTCGATGAAATGGCGGATCGGTTCGCCATAGCGGCGCATCGCCCAGGCGAGCGCCATGAAGCGCGCACCTCTGGCGATGATGCAGGAGAGGACGAAGAAGCCAAAACTGATCTGGACGACGCCGGCCAGGATGGTGACGACCTTGATCGGCGGCAGATGCGCAAGACCCGACGTCACCAGCAGGAGCATGATCGTGTCCTCGCCGGTGCATTGGCGCAATTGCTCGAATTCATCGAGCTTGCCGTAAAATACAAGGATCGGCTTGGCCAGCGCGTCATAAGCGAGATAACCCAGGAAATAGCCGGCAATGCCGCCCAGCACCGAGGCGACCGTCGCCACCATGGCGTAGCGATAGGCGCGTTCCGGCCGGGCCAGCGCCATGGGCAAATAAAGGACATCGGCCGGGATGAGGAAGATCGAGCTTTCGACGAAGGCGATGAGGGCAAGCCAGATTTCCGCCGTCTTGCGGGCGGCGAGCGACAGTGTCCAATCGTAAAGGGCGCGGAGCATGGAACGCAGGTGTCTAGCGGGCCAAAGTCCTCACGTCGAGAGCCAGCTTTGCCGCGTTGCGTAAGAGGGACTATCGCGGATCGTAAGCGTGGTCTTCGAGGAGATGGACCGCCGCCTGGCGGTCGAAATCGCGTCGGCGGAGAAAGACCGAAAGATCGTTGACGCGGAGCACTTCGCGGGCAATGTCGGCGATGCGGTGATAATGCGGCCTGAGCGCATAATCATGGAAGACGACAAGAGCGTCATCGCCGGCATGAAGGAGCACTTGTGTGAAGCAGGCGACACGGAAACGGCCATCGATCAGATAGAGATCGCCGGCGGCATTGCGCGGATCATCCCACATGCTCGAGTGATAGATGGACCAGCGCCGGCACGCGGTCTCGTCCCTGGGGAATCCCCATTCTCCAATCTCGCCGATATCGAGGAAGGAAAGCTCAGGCGTAAGCCTGGTCTTGTTCTTGCGGCACGCCGCTGCCACGCGATCGAGCCATTGGCGCGAT
>VAZZ01000411.1:0-3044 GCA_005884715.1 Alphaproteobacteria bacterium
TAAGAGACAGCATGTGCTCTTGCCCTCTAAGGGAAGAGCGCTATGGACGGTATCAGAAATTTTCAAAACCATTTGCTTGGATCAATGCCAGAGGCAGACCGGCTCCTATTGGAGCCGCATATGAGTTTCGTAGATTTGCCTCTGAAAATGCCACTTGAATCGCCAAATACGCCGATTGAATCGTGCTTCTTTCCTTCAGAGGGCATCGCCTCCGTCGTGTCAACCGGAAGGAATGGCAAAAGCATCGAAGTCGGTTTGATCGGCCGCGAGGGCGTGACAGGATCAGCCGCCATTCTGGGTAGTACTCAATCCCCAGATGCAATCTTCATGCAGGTCGCCGGCAACGGACACCAAATTAGTATCCGCCACCTCAAAGAGGCGATCAGGAAGAGTCCTGGTCTTTCGGAGACCCTGACCAAATTTATCTATTCCTTTATGGTCCAGACGTCACAAACAGCGCTGGTGAATGGCAGAGCCACGATTGATGAGCGTCTTGCGCGATGGTTATTGATGGCGCATGACCGCGTGTCTGCACCCAACCTTCATATCACACATGAGTTTCTGTCCCTCATGCTGGGTGTAAGGCGGCCAAGCGTGACTGACGCTTTGCACCTATTAGAGGGCAGAGGCCTGATACGGTCTAGTCGCAATGAAGTTGTCGTGCGGGATCGAAGCGGCCTCGAAGCCGCCGCCGACTGGTGCTATGGTGTGGCCGAAGCCGAATACAATCGCGTCTTCGGTTTTTATGCTTCAACTGGAACGGTTAGTGCCTTGAGTATGTTGGACGGCAAGCTCGGAGGATGACCGTGACCAGGTACTTTTTCAATGTGCGATCGGAAAACACCTATATCTCTGATGCCGAGGGTCAGGAACATGCGGACCTGGGCGCGGCGAAGGAAGAAGCCAAAATAGCGGCGCGCGAGATGCTGGCGGAACTGGTTAAGAGGGGCCACCATATCGACGGTCGCAGATTCGAGATTACTGATGCCAGCGGAACAGTTTGCCTCACTATGCCCTTTCGCGATGTGCTGCGATTTTCCTAAACATGCTCGCCGTCTTATTCCTTCTGGGCAGCTAATGTTCCGCCATATCAACTTTGGAATCACTTCTGCTCCTGGCCCATCGCGTCGATTCGCTGCGATGCGGAATTTGGTCGCTGTCGGCGCATAACGGACTCTGGCAAGCCGTCCGCCCGGCAGATTTATGGATTCACGGCCTAGCTGAAATTGGATGAGTGCCAATGGCCTAATGCAAACTCGGAATTTGAGAACGAAAAAAGCTTGCGAATAGCGGGGGCGGCGCGCCCGCAGCGACGCGTCGGGTAATAAGGTCCCTTTAGCAAGCTATCCTTTGCTTGCAATATGCTTGCATTATTTACCGATTAGGGTTGCCTCACGGGACCGGCAAAAATAGCGCATTGCTATAAACAATCTGGTGCCGGCTAAGGGACTCGAACCCCTGGCCCCCTGATTACAAATCAGGTGCTCTACCAACTGAGCTAAGCCGGCACGCCACGCGCCTTCCTAAACCGGCAGGCACGGTGTGACAAGCCGGACTCTTTTGCGCATCGGATGCGTTCAGGCCGATGCCTTGGCGCGCTGCCGGCTGCCTTCGATATTGGGCAGGAACCAGGTCACGAGGCCGATCAGCGGCAGGAACGAGCAGATATTGTAGACATAGCCGATGCTTGTCAGATCGGCGATCTCGCCCAGGACGGCAGCACCGAGCCCACCCATGCCGAAGGCCAGGCCGAAGAACAGGCCGGTTATCATGCCGGTGCGGCCAGGCACCAGTTCCTGCGCATAGACGACGATGGCCGAGAAGGCGGACGACAAGATCAGGCCGATGACGATGGCGAGCACTAGCGTCCATTCGAGATTGGCGTAAGGCAGGGCCAGTGTGAACGGGACGACGCCCAGGATCGAGAACCAGATCACATATTTGCGGCCGAAATAATCGCCGAGTGGCCCGCCGAGGAAGGTGCCGGCGGCGACCGCGGCCAGGAAGACGAAGAGATAGAGCTGCGAATTGTGGACCGATACGCCGAAGGTCTCGATCAGATAGAAGGTGAAGTAATTGCCGAGGCTCGCCATGTAGACGAATTTCGAGAAGACCAGTGCGACGAGGACAGCGATCGACAGCATGACTCGGCCGCGCGACAGATGCGCGATGTTGAGGCGCTTCGATGTTGCAGAAACGCGCGCCCGCCCATGAGTGGCGTACCAGCGGCCAACGAAGGTCAAAAGGCCCATGGCGATGAGTCCCGCCGCCATGAACCAGGCGACGCAGCAGAGGGCTGATGGCAGATCCGACATTGCCGCCGACCTGGAACAGAGATTGCGCGAAACCATGCCGGCCGCCGGAAGCCAGTCTGGCGACGCGCGATGATTCCGGATGGAAGATGGACGAGCCGATGCCGACAAAGGCCGCCGCCGCCAGCAGCAGCGAATAGGAATTGGCCGTGGCGATGAGGCCAAGCCCTATGACGGTCATGCCCATGCCGATCGCCGCCGAATAGGGTTTCGGATGACGGTCGGTATAGAGGCCGACGAGCGGCTGCAAGAGCGAGGCCGTCAGCTGGAAGGCCAGCGTAATCAGGCCAATCTGACTGAAATCGAGCTGATAGGATTGCTTGAGAATGGGATAGATCGACGGCAGCAGCGACTGCATCATGTCATTGAGCAGATGGCAGACGCTGAGGGCACACAACACCGCAATGACGGTATCATGATGGGACGCGGCGTTGGCGTTCTCGGCGGTCGTCACGGCAAGCTTCCTTTGGTCGATGAGCCCCTCCTAGCTGATCCCTATGGTTCAGGCCTGCGCTTTTTCGGAAGGAGAGCTTCCCGACCGGTGCAGGGCATAGAGCGCCACCGCCGCCGCATTCGATACGTTGAGGCTCTTGATCAGGCCCGGCATGTCGAGTCGGACAACGATATCGCAGGTCTGGCGCGTCAGCCGGCGCAAGCCCTTACCCTCGGCACCGAGGACCAGTGCCACCGGGCGGGAGAGCCTGGCATCGCCAATATCCTCTTCCGCCTCGC
>VAZZ01000411.1:3131-3961 GCA_005884715.1 Alphaproteobacteria bacterium
GGGCGGTGACGCCGAAGGCAGCACAGCTCCTCATGATGGCGCCGACATTATGGGGATCGGTGACCTGATCGAGGACGACCACGATTCCTTCGCGCGGGATCTGGTCGAGGCGGGGCTGACGCAAGGGCTTGCAGTCAAGGACGAGCCCCTGATGGACGGCATCGGGGCCCAGGAGCCGGTCAAGCTCGCGGGGAAGGGCGGGTTCGACGGTGATTCCCGCCTCGGCAATCTCGGGCGAAAGCCGATCGGCGGCATTCTTAGTCGCTAGAAGCTTGATAAATTTACGATTTGGGTTCTTCAGCGCCTCGGCGACGGTATGCACGCCATAGAGGCGCTCGATGTCGTCGCTGCCCTGTGGGGACTTCTGGTGATCGGCCATGGGCGACCTTATATAGGAAGGCGAAGTCGGCTCAATCCTTGTAACACCTAGCCTTTTGTAGTCTTTTTGCGGTTGACACACCCCTATCGCGACGCGCATAAAGCCGCCACTCAAGGGCCCGGGTAACACCCGGGCTCCTTGGCGTTTGGCTCAAGCTCAATACGGCGATTGGGGGAATGTCCCGAGCGGCAAAGGGGGCGGACTGTAAATCCGCTGGCTTCGCCTTCGTAGGTTCGAGTCCTACTTCCCCCACCATCGCTTTGAGGGGGCAGGGCCTGAATGCCGAGATGAGGCTGAGATTTGAGGAGAGTACGAGTTCCCGGGCGGGTGTAGCTCAATGGTAGAGCAACAGCCTTCCAAGCTGATGACGGGGGTTCGATTCCCCTCACCCGCTCCAAAGTTTGATGTCCTCGCCTAGAACAGGGTTGTAGAAATGGCCAAAGAGAAGTTC